>CAZHBM010000044.1:0-15369 GCA_964529945.1 uncultured Anaerolineales bacterium
CGGCCCCCCGCCGCCCCGCCTTTTTGGGCGCCGCCCCTCGGCTCCACAACGCCAGTCTTCTAGCGCAGGCACATTGGATCAGCGGCGCAGCAGTTGCAGAAGTTCCGCTGTCGGTTGCCGTCACCCGGGTTCTGGAGCAGCGAATGGAAAGCGCCCCAGCAACGATCCCCAGGAGGAGGTGGCGGAGGAGCGGGCGGCGCATAGCCGACTCCCTGTCCTGCCTTCATTTTGGTCTTAACCTTCATGATCTACTCCTTACTGTGTGCAACCAATTTTCGATGCAGTTACTTTCGTGTCCAAGTGAGTCCAGCAACCACGAGCCTGGGCCGGACTGACTCCGCCGGGATTAGCCCGAAGAAAGTCCCGCCCGTGTCGGCCCTAGTGCAGGCACTGGGAATCGTTCTTGCAGCAACTTATAAACTTGTTGAGCGCGTCCCAACAATGGCCACTGCTGGGTGAAGGCGGAGCGTACCCAACACTCTGACCCGCCTTGACGGTTGTCTTTACCTTCATCTGTTGTCACTCCTCATCTGTTGAATTGGATCGGGCTGAATCGAGCCTGCCAATCTTCTTCTCTACAGGCTCTCTGGTTCATACACAACCAGGTTTTGCCCGCACGGTCCCGGTCACAAACCGGCATCCCGCTATGTTAACGCAGGCACATCGGATCTTTGGCGCAGCAGTCACAGAACTTGCGCTGGCGGGTGCCATCACCAGGATTTCGTAGCAAGTCGTTCAGCGCGTTCCAGCAATGCTCACCAGCTTTGACATCAGTCTTCACTTTCATCGAAATTGCCTCCTGTTTACCATAGAACCAGATGGATTGACTTGGGCGGTGCAATCACTTGGAGTTGCCCCGACTCCAAGGCTCAGGGTAAGCGGGTTTCAACTTCATCGCCCACTCACGGACCATTTGTCTAAACGCCAACCTGGCAGTCGCGCCGCTTATCTCAATTGGAAAACTCGACCCCACCAGGCAGGCACGGCCCTGCTGATCTCACCAACCGATCGCGGCGCATCAGGATGCCCTTCTTGGCCCACACCTTTTGAACAGGAACATCCACCGGCCTTGAGGTTGGTTTCCACCTTCATTATACTCTCCTTAATCCATATACTGCAACTTCAGCTTGACGATAACGCAGCCCGATACCGGTCGAAAGAAACATTTACCTCAACCCCAGGTGGCGAACAAATCGGGATAATCGGTTCACGAGGATGCTTCAGACGCAATCGCACGGCGCAATTCCTCATTCAGGCGGCCTTTGAGCAATGCGTGGGAAGCTCCATTGGCAAGCGAAATGGTCCGTTGCCGTTGATCGTTAACCAACACAATGAGGTAAAGGTCGGGTGATACCTGGAGCAACGAGCCCAGACAGCCTTCCAGGTCGTCTTCGGCCAAATCTGCATCCATTAGCAGCAGATGTGGCTGCAACTCAAGAAGAACCTGCACAGCTTCTGCGAGATCGGATGCTACCGCTATCACCTGAACCCCTTTGACGGTGGTAACAAAAGTGCGCAAGGCACTGCCCATCAGAGGTGAAGGTGCAGCTATCATCGCGCGAGCAACAAAGTCGTAGCCTGTCACGTAACCAGTATAACAGATTTGGGATAATAAATCATCAGCATCGCGTTTATTTTTCGACCGCCAGACCTAAACGCAGCGTTTAGGTGGCGGAGTGGGGCCTGTCCGTCGTTCTTTTCCAGCCAAAGGCACACCCTCCTCGGCTGTCGCTCCAGTCCCAATATCTCCACCGGGCCGGAGAGTGCTATGAGATTGGTGGCCGCTGTACCACACCTTCCTGCGCCAGCCAGGCGACTGCCTCCTGTACGGCCTGCAGGGAACTATAACGCGGGGCATAGCCCAATAGCCGTTTAGCCTTTTCAATGCTGCAGTTGGGGCTATGCGCGATGTGGTCCCACGTCTGTTCGGCATCGGCTTCCGGCACGTCTCGCACCCACGATTCCCACGGCTCATAGCGCAGATTGGCCGGCTGCCCGAACCATTCGGCCATCGATTCGGCGTAGCCGCGCAGCGTCAATGCCGCCGGTGAGACCACGTGGAAACTCTCACCTACGGCACTGCTCCACCGGTTCAGGCTGCACATAAACGCCTGCGCCACGTCGTCGGCATGAACGTGATGCACCGTCTCTAATCCCAGGTTGGGCAAGGCCAATTCTGCGCCCTGTGCCAGTGTGCTGAACACGGAGGGGTCGAAATGTCCGGCCGGGTTGAGCGGCCGCCACCCCACGCCCACAATGTGCCCAGGATGCAACACGGTGGCCGGGAATCGATATCGCCGTGCCTGAGCTAACAAGAACCGTTCGATCTGTTCCTTCTGTACACCGTAGTCACCGAACGGTCTCCGCGGCAAATCTTCCGTAGTCGGCACCTGGACGCTGTGTCCGTGAACCCAAATGGTACCACAGGAAAGAAAATGCTGGACGTGACCGCGCACGGCTTCGACCAACGTCACCGCGCTTTCGAGCGTGAAACAAATCATGTCGATGATCACATCCGGCTCCAGTTCGCGAACACGCTGCCCAAATGTTCCGGCTGCCTCTTCGGCCAACCGGTCCACGCTCACCTGCTCAACCTGCTGCCAGGCGCCGTCAGGCGTATAAGGATCGCGCTGGCTGCGGCTCAGGCAAACGACGGTATGGCCCGCGCGCACCAGGCGCGGCACCAGGTAAGTTCCAACGTGGCCGGTTCCTCCAATGATTACGACGCGCATTTTGATTTCCTTTCAATCTACCTGGCCGGCGGCTGCCTCTTGCAGCGCCTGGGCCACCGCCTTAAGATTGGCGTACGGGGTATCGGCAGGCACCTCACAGCCGGCCATGATGATGGACTTTTCCCCTCCCTGCTCCAAACAACGGAAAACGGCCCGACGCACTTTATCAGGAGTCCCCTGGAGCAATACGGCCACAGGATCAAAATTGCCGCACACGGCGGCCCGCTGGCCGCAGGCCCGTGCCGCCTGGCCGAAATCGACCATCCAGTCGACGTCTACAATGTCGGCCCCGCTCTCGACCACGTCATCCAATATGTGCGTGATGTCACCGCAGATATGCAGACGGCACAGTGCCCCCGTTTCTTTAACCACCGCGAAGATGCGCTGTTCGTAGGGCAAGGCAAATTCACGGTACATATCCCGGCTCACCTGTGAAGCGATCGCATCCCCCATCCCGATGATGTCTGCCCCTGCGTCGACTTGGGCTTTGGCAAAGGCCACCTCCATCTCGACGCACAGCTCCAACAGTTCCCGCACCCGGTCTGGAGAGTCGTACAGGTCGGTCAACAGGTTTGACACGCCGCGCAGATCGGCCGCTTCGGCCAGTCCACCTTCTACCCAACCCATAATAGGGATTTCACCGCCTACCCGTTCACGCAGATAGCGGATTGCACTCAACCGGTCACTCATCCGCCGGCCCTTTTCCGGCCGCGGCGGCACCAGCCGGCCCACGTCGGCCAAATCCTTGATCAGCGGTTCTTTGCAGAGCGGCAGGCCGTCATCGGGAAACTCCACAACTGCCCCCAGATCGGCTGCTTCGCGGTAGGGATCGGAAATTACCTGGAGGATGTCCAACTCAAAATCGGTCTGTACTGCCAGGTTGGCTTCGGCCAATACCTTGTGGTCCAGGTAGTAGCGTGACAAGGGTTGGCCGATGTAATGAGCGGCAAAGGTCATGGTAATGCTGAAGTTGGGCGCCCGATCAACCGGTTCCCCGCGCAGCCGCCTCCACACACGTTCAGATGGTTTCACAATCAACTCCTGCTAAATTGTCTGCTGGTCCTGCCTACCTACCAGCGTTGATGTACCAGCTCCCGGATATCCCGGTCGTAGATGCGTTGTATGGCCGCCATCAGTTCGTCGCTCAACGGCGGCATATCCGCAGCGGCTACATTGTCGCTGGCCTGCTTGCGATTCTTGGCGCCAGGGATGACACAACTGACAGCATCAAACATAAGAATCCAGCGCAAGGCGAATTGAGCCATCGTATAGCCATCGGGGACCAAGGGCCGCAGTTCTTCCACAGCCTCCAGGCCTTTCTTAAAATCAAGCCCTGAAAAAGTCTCCCCGACGTCGAAGGCCTCCCCTTGGCGATTGAAATTGCGGTGGTCGTCGGCCGGGAAGGTCGTTTCAGCCGTCATCTTGCCTGTCAGAAGGCCGCTGGATAATGGGACGCGCGCCAGTATGGCGACCTGCCGCTGCTTGGCGAGACCAAAGAGGAGATCGGCCGGGCGCTGCCGGAAGATATTGAAAATAATCTGCACGCTTTCCACATTAGGAAAATCGATGGCTTTGATCGCTTGTTCGACTTTCTCTACGCTGACGCCATAATGTTTTATCTTTCCGGCCGCCACCAGATCGTCCATGATGCCAAAAACTTCCGGCGTGTAGAACACCTCAAAGGGCGGACAATGTAATTGCACCAGGTCGAGCGCGTCCGTATCCAAATTCTTGAGGCTGCGCTCCACGAAAGCGGTCAGGTTTTTCCGATTGTACCCGCCCACCGTTTGAGCCTCCAAGCGCCGGCCGGCCTTGGTCGCCACGTGGATTTCCTCGCTGCGCTCCTTCAGAACCTTGGCAATCAACCGCTCGCTGCGCCCATCTCCATAGACGTCGGCTGTGTCGATGAAGTTGACACCCCGGTCGATAGCCGCCCGTAGGGCGTCCAACGCATCCGTCTCACTCACTTTGCCCCACGCCCCACCGATGGCCCAGGCGCCAAAACTAACCGATGATACCTTCCAGCCTATTCGTCCAAAAGTCCGGTACTGCATTATCCATTCTCCTTTCTACTTCACGCGACAAAATGGCTGCGCACAACTGAGGTACCCACCATCAAACACCGATCAGCCCGCACGCCACCACAGATCTGCTGTTACTAATGATACTAAAGGCTTGTTAGCAACTGGAAAAAGTCGGGCCGTGCGGGCCGCCAAAGAGGAATACATCCGGCGGAGGAGCACGCCGCACCTAAAGTGTAGCACCCTCGTCGTGGCGATGCAAAGACAGGATGCGAGCCGCCGTTTCGGAATCAGTAACCAGGATATCCGCGTAGTGACCTCGCAGCGCCGCCAGGATGGCCGGCGCCTTCACAACGCCACCGGCGACGGCTATGACCTGTTTGATTCCGCGCAAGGTATCCAGGTCGATACCAATGACGCGCCGGTTGAACGATACATCCACCGGCTGACCGTGAATGTCCAGCGGCCTGGCCAGCACATCGCCGACAGCGCCGGAAGAGGTCAACTGCTCCAAATCGCGCTGAGTGAGGTAACCGGCTCGCCACAGGCTGGACATAGCCGGCGGTGCGAGCACGCCAACTCCAATCACGGCAACGTCAGCCTCCGCAGCGTGGCTCAGTACATCGGCAATGGCACGGTCGTGCAGCAATCCGCGCGCCACGCTGTCGCTTTCCACTACCAGGGGTGCCGACAACGAACGGAACCCGGCACCTAGCTTCTGTGCCAACCATCTGGCCAACTCAGTACCGTCCACCAACGGATCCCCGTGGCCGACTGCACCGATAATCTGTACCACCTCAGCGTCGCCCATGGACAGGCTGGGAAGGGACTCTACCACGTGATAGACCGCCGTTCCCCAACTGATACCCAGAACAATGTCGGGGGTCAGGCTGCGCCGCAAGCGGTCGGCAGCCAGCTCGCCCAGACGCTTCAACAACGCTTCGTGATCAGCAGGGGGGTCGGCCAGTACCAGCGCGTCCGTCAGATCAAAGCTGTCGCGCAACCGCTGCGCCAGGCTCGAATCTGTTTTGAGCGGATAACGGACCCGGATTTCCACCATTCCTTGTTCGCGCGCTTCCTGCAGCATACGCGACACCATCGATCGCGACTTTCCGACCCGGTCGGCAATTTCCTCTTGACTGAGGTCATCTTCGTAATACCAGGTTGCCACCTGGGCGATCAACTGCAGTCGCTCCGGATTCATGGGACGCTCCAGATCCCTATCAAAACCTTCTTTACTAAGCGAGCATGTTGTGCCAACAGTGTGTCAAATGGGCAATGTCGTCAAAAATCAGGTCAGGTCCAAAGGCTATCGCTTCCTCGCGCGTGCTCGAGCCGGAGAGCACGCAAATGGTCAGCAACCCGGCCCGGCGCCCGCCTTCGATATCGGTGTCCAGGCGGTCGCCGATCACCGCCGTCGTTTCAGGGGTGGCCTGCATCGCGGCCATAGCGATCTCAAACATGGCTGGCTGCGGTTTACCGGTGGCAATAGCTGGCGTCTCCGACGCCCGCTCCAGGAAGGCAATCACTGAACCGGTCCCGGGCGGCAATTGGCCATCCTCGGCCGGAAACGTGGGGTCCAAATTGGTGGCGTAAAACTCGGCGCCGGCCCGGATCAACAGGGACGCGCGTTTGAGCTTATCGTAGCTCAGATTCCAATCCATACTGGCCACAACGGCCTCCACGTTCTCATCGGCTAACTCGAAGCCTTCTTCGGCCACGGCCTGCTGCAACGAAGGCATGCCAAAAACGTGGACCCGAGTACCTGGGGCAAACTTGCGCCGCGCCACCCGTGCCACCACCTGGCCGGACGTCAGCACTTCAGCCGGCGAGATCTGCACTCCCATCCGCGCCAGCTTGTCGGCATATGCTTCCGGCGTGCGAGTCGAATTATTGGTTGCCAACACAAATTTGATGTTCTGCCGGCGCATAAAGTCAAAAAAGGTGTGCAAACCAGGCAAGGGATGGTCGCCGCGATAGAGAACGCCATCCATATCGATTACAAGATTGCCGATTTTTTTTAGTCTGTTCAAAGAATTACCTCGACGATATTTTTTGGGATGAATGGGCCGGTTCGAGTCTTTTTAACGCAAATACGTGAATGGAAAGTGACATATTTGCACACGAAGTGTAACATGACGGTCCGAGGTTGTCAACGCGAAAAGCGTTCATCCAGTTGGGCAGTGTTTTCTTTCAATGTCGCGCACCTGATCCACAAAACGCCGCTCGTCCTCCAACAGTGTCTCCGTGAACCAGGCGTCCAGGATTTCCCGGGCGATCGACTCGGAAGTGGCTCGCAGGCTCATCACCAACACATTGGCATCGTTCCACCAACGCGCCCCCCGAGCAGTCTGGGCGTCCCGGCATAAAGCGGCCCGGATACCGGGCACCTTGTTGGCAGCAATCGAAGCCCCGGTCCCCGTCCAACAAAATAGAATGCCCTCCTCAGCCTTGCCATCGACCACTGCCTCAGCCAACGTCTGCGACACCAAAGGCCAGGGTTCATCCCGGCCTTCGAGCGGGCCGAACAGAATGACCTCGTGGCCACGTTTGCGCACCTCTTCTACCACTACGTCCGTCAGGTGAGTCCGTTCATCGCTGCCAATTGCTATACGCATCTTTTTCTGCCCCTCCCATTGACATGCCTGCTGCGCTCCATCGTGTCGACTGTGCGCCAACGACGCGGGCAACCGGCGCGATTTCCAGTATACTACCGAGAATGACAGCTTCAAACTGGCACGTGGTTCAGGGGCTTGTCCATTTCTGGGGCGGACAAACCGGCAGGTCAGGTGGTGGGGTTTTCCTTCATTACCTGCTCCCAAAAGGCACTCGGGACGGACCTGCAGCCAGAATCCCGGAAACAAAAAGACCCTGCCCGATCAAGGTCTTGATCGGGCAGGGTCCCTTCCCTTTGTGCCTGACGTGGACCGCTGTCATTGTTGCTTGTGCAACAATTGGTGACCGGCAGCCTCCCAGGCATTGAAGCCGCCATCCAGCTCCATCACATTGGTGTACCCCAACCCGGCCAACGTCTTGGCCGCCGTCGTACTCATATTGCCGCTACGACAATAAAGCACAATCGGCGCGTCCTTGGCCGGCAATTCGTCCAGGTGATTGGCGATCTGGTCGAATGGGATAAACAAATCGGTTTGCGGTAATTCACCTTCGTACGGAACGTGCACGTTAACCATTGTAAAGTCTTTTTGTGGCAACATGTCCGCCAACTGATTTACAGTTATGTCAACGTAACCATCCGCGTTCTTGGACATCGCAGCCGGCGAGGCCGGCGTCAAGGAGGCCGATGCTCCACAAGCGGTCACAGCCAATCCAACCATCGCACCTATCATCACAACCCATAACCATCGTGCCCCCTTGAACATCGTTTCACCCTCCCTACTGAGCAACCCCATGCGGTTGCTCACGTCCACCGTCGTCTTGCGGCTGGTGAAAGATCAGGCCCGGCCGCCACGGTGTCCCCAGGGCGGGCAGAACCCAACGGTCCAGGCCCCACCAGCCGGCCGTCTTCCAGGCCAGGATCAGGACCAAGGCGATTACGAACAAGATCGGATTGGAACTCACCGTACCGGCGAGCAAATAGTTGACATTCATGAACGCACCGAAAAAGGCTGCGATACCGGTGAAGATACCGACGATCAATGCAATGCCCACCAACAGTTCACCAATCGACACCATGTAAGCCCAAACTGCCGGATAGGGTAGCACCAGATGATTCAAGAACCACCCATACCACAGGGTTACGTCAGGATGTTCGCCACCCGTCTTGGACAGAGCGCCCTGAGCAAATCCGGTGATTGCTGCACCGGCCGAACTGCCCGTCCAGGCCGGATTATGCAGTTTTCCCCAGCCGGCCACCAGCCACTCGTAGCCCAGGTACAGTCGCAGGATCAGCCAAAGCCAACTCCAACGCACTTCGCCAAAGAGGGCCCGCGCGACTGGCGGATCCTCAAAGCCTTTAATCCGCCGTGCCAAATCTTGCCTTCCTAATGATGTTGCGCTCATCTTCATTGCCTCCATTTCAATAAATATTGATGAATTAAGTTGGTATTATAGACCTTCCCGATCCGCGCAAGATTTTTTTCCCACCTCGAACCGGCGTGTCGCCTTTCAAAAACCTACTCGTGTTCCCCACTCATCGCCACGAAGTCCCCGTGCCACGAATGGTACCAGACGTCACCGTTGTGCCCATTCACGCCCAGCATACCCTCGACCTGGCCATTCTTCAGAAAATGTAATGTGTAGTAGCCATAGAAAGCATCAGCTTCCCCGGCGTCCAGTCCGGGCAGATTGCTATCCAACCAGCGCTGAGCGATTTGCTCCGCCTGTTGTGCCGTGATCGTCATCGGCGCATCTTGAGGGATTTGCCGCATCATGCGCCCATAGCTCATCATGCCGTATTTGGTATTCCACATCATATTGGGCCCCGGTTCCGGGCTCACTCGCCCGGTGACCGGATCGACCAACAATTCCATCGCTCCCCGATGCGTGTCCTTCTCGGCAACAATGGCATAATAATTGCGATGAAACTGCATAACTTCAGTCACTTCTAAGTTGCTGTAACCCAGTTCCTCCACGTAGCGCTCGACATCGGCCACCGCCTCATCCATCGTGCCAACCGGCTCGGAATTTGAAATGTTTTTACCATCAAAGAAGCAACTGGTATCACACAATGTGCCGGGTTGCTCGATCGTATTGGGGTCGCCACGCTGTCCCTGCTGGGGCAGCGTGCCCTCCATATAGTAATTGTTGCCAGCCATCATGCCGGGCCGTATAGCTCTCGGTGATAGCACACCAAGACCGTCGTACCCGTGAGACCAGAACATTCCCATCCAGACACCGCCGCCAACCAAAACAACCGCCAACGCAATCGCCGCCAGCCATATAAGTAGTGCTTTCATATTCTCTATCTCTCTCTATCAATCCCGTCCAGGTCTATTATCATCAGCTAAAGCCGCCTTGATCCGCTCGTACTGCCGCCGGCTGATTTCCCCACGCGCATACGTGCGGTCCAAATACTGCGACAAACTCAATTCGGGACCAGCAGACGATCGTGATGATAAACCGGCATAGGGAAACAAGACGCGTATCAACCAGACAGCCAGTGCGATCAGAGCTATCCACAAAAATGCCATCAGCAACCAACCTATTTCCAACCCTGCACCCACACCCATCATCTTCAAATCTCCTTATTCAAACCAACCCCCTCAAATATTCTGTCACGTGGCAGCAAATCGTATGCACTCCTACCGTTATGTAGTCACTTAATGTCTCTTTACTAAACAAAAAGTCGTCATCGGCCCCGTCCCGCCTGAATGTGGCCAGGACCAGATGCCGTTTATGTCTTATTGCTAACAAAGTATAACGGCGAGACGTGAAGGCTTGTTGAAGCGAATGCAAAGATTTGGTAAAGAAAAAAGCGATGCAGTAAGGATCAAGCATCGCTCCTGGGAGATACAGAAAGAGGAGGTCAGGCGACAGGCAAGGTGAAACTGAAGGTGCTGCCGCGGCCAAGGCCGGCACTGCTGGCGCGCAGCTCACCGCCATGGGCCCGAACCAGATGGTTGGCAATCGTCAACCCAATCCCACTACCGCCACAGGCCCGTGAACGTGATTTGTCGACCCGGTAGAAACGCTCAAACAAATGCGCCAGGTGCTCGGGGGCTATCCCGACACCACTATCTTCAACACTCAGTCGTACCATTCCATCTTCGCCGGCCGCTCGAAGATCCACCTGCCCCCCTGTGGGCGTGTATTGCAGGGCATTGCCAACCAGATTGAGCAATACCTGCCCAATGCGGTCTTCATCGGCCAACACCGGCGGCAAACCGGCCGGGACATCTACCTTCAGCGCCACGTCTTTCTCGACAAACTGCCGCTCCAACCGGTCGGTAACCGCCGCGAATAGGTTCCCTACCGGCACCGGCCGCAGGTCCAGAGAATAGGCACGTGACTCAACCCGGCTCAATTCCTGCAAATCCATCACTAGCCTTTGCAGACGGTCGGCCTCGCGATATATCTGCTGAAAGGTAGCCGGTTCGGCCGGCAACACGCCGTCGATGAGGCCCTCCATATAGCCTTTGATGGACGACAGCGGCGTGCGCAGTTCGTGGGCTACGTTGCCAATCAGCTCAGAACGCATCGACTCGGTCTGTTCGAGATTGGCCGCCATTCGATTAAAGCTGAGCGCCAAACGCGCCAGCTCGTCCAGTTCCTGGTCATTGACGTCCCACGGAATGACAACGCGTTCGTCGTAATGCCCCTCGGCAATACGCTGGCTGGCCAGCATCATATCGCGCACGGGTAGCGTCACCAGCCGGCTGACCACCAGGCTCAGAAGCAGTGCCGCCAACAAGGCCGCCGGCACGGCCAGTAACAACACCTCGGTCACCGCCCGGCGAAAATTGACCAGGAAATCCTGCTCCAACGCCGGCGCTTCGTGCCCCATCGCCTCGGCCATGGCAGCCATATGGCGGTTGAATGCCGTCGGCACGTGCAATTCAATGGCCGATGTCAACACACCAATGATGACCAGAATAACCACCAGGTATGACAGGAATAGTTTCCATCCCAGGTGCTGTCGAATGGCTGCCAACATCACACAATCTCCTCATCTTCAAACCGGTACCCAACACCGCGCACAGTCACCACAAACCCATTACCGCCCAACTTCTGCCTGATGTGACCAATGTGTACATCCACCACGCGTTCCTCGCCGTAATAATCGTTGCCCCACACTGAACGCAATAACTGATCGCGACTGAGCACCAGGCCGGCATGTTCCGCCAAAACCTTAAGCAGATCGAATTCGGTCGCTGTCAGATCCACTGCCTGGTCATCCACCCAGACCTCACGGCGACCGGCGTCGATGCGCACCTGGCGGAAAAACAACACATTCCCTTCTGCCGGTCCCACACCGGAATGCAGGCGCCGCAATGCTGCCTTGACTCGGGCCACCAACTCGCGCGGGCTGAAAGGCTTGGTCAAGTAATCGTCGGCGCCGACCGACAACCCGACAATCTTGTCGGTCTCCTCCGATTTCGCCGTCAGCAATATGACGTACACGTCTGATTCGCGGCGCAATTGTGCCAGAAACTCGAGTCCATCCATCCCCGGTAACATTACGTCCAAAACGATCAAATCAGGCTTCAGGTAACGTGCCATTTTCAGGCCGGAGACGCCGTCCATCGCCGCCTCAACTGAATAGCCTTCTTGCCGAAGATAGGCCGATACGATCTCGATGATGCCTTTTTCATCGTCCACAACCAGAATCTTTGCTTTCGCCACAACCCCGCTCCTTCTTCTCCACACCGCCGGCCGCCACCATCTATGCTCTGGCCCACCCGTCTCGCCCCGGGGCCGGTTGCCGGCACAGGGCAATCACCATTAGGTTTCAGATTGCCATCGATGGCGGATGGGAGGCTATTGAGGCGGCATCATCTGTTCCACAATTTCCAGCGGCATCGAGGTATGTTTGGCCACTTCTTTGAGAGTCATGCCACTCTTGAGGAGGCGCCGGACGACCACCTGCATAGGTTCACCCACTTCCACCACGTAGCCGTCCGGGTCGTAGACGCGCACCACACGCTGGCCCCAGGGTTGCTCAAGAATCGCGTGAACGACCGGCACCTGCGCCTGTTGCAGCATTTCCCAGGCAGTATCCAGATCGTCCGTCTCAAAATAGAGTTCCAGGCTGCGCCGATCCACTGGCTCCTGTTCGTCGTAGGATTGATTGTAGATCATCTCAAACGCACGATCTACCTGCCACAACGCCCATCCACCGGCAAAGGTCACATTCACTCCAAAGTCCAACACCACTTTCTGGCCCAGAAGGTCTTCATAAAAGCCACGCGCGCGCTGAATGTTGGATACCAGCAAAACAGTTGATTGGAATTCGATCTTCATACGTGTGCCTCCTCTGTGCTTGACGCCGATCTAT
The DNA here is from genome assembly GCA_964529945.1 of uncultured Anaerolineales bacterium. Classification (GTDB taxonomy): domain Bacteria; phylum Chloroflexota; class Anaerolineae; order 4572-78; family NAK82; genus CAZHBM01. Next base: position 12,708 of record CAZHBM010000044.1, read on the forward strand.
TCCGAACTGACCAGCATTTCGGCTGCTTCCAAGTCGACCGTCGAGGCCGCTCCGCCGGCAGACGGTACACCGGCTGACAATTCAGTCCGCTTATACAATACCAAATATGCCAGCGTTACGCCGAATCCAATAATCCCGGCCGCGTACCACACCCAGCGCGGATCATAATAGTCCATCACCAGGCCCGCCAACACCGTCCCGATGCCAAACGGCACGCCCCAACTCAGCCCGTATACCGCCATGTAGCGACCACGCATTGTCTCGGGCGCCATTCGAGCCACAATCGATTGTGATACCGGCACCACCAACATCTCCCCCAAGGTAATGATTACCATGGCTCCCAGAAAGAGACCGTAGGTCGTCACGAAACCATAGGCCCCAAACCCCACCGCGTATAGCAGCGAACCGGCCGCCATTACCAGCATGGGCCGGAATCGACTGATCCGGCGCGTAATGGGGAACTGGAACAGCACGACCAACGCAGCGTTAAGGCTCATTATCACTCCGAAGCCTCGGGCGGACACGCCGTGTACGTCACGCAGATAAACCGCCAGGGTCGTGTTCATCTGCATATATACCAGTACCGACACGAAACTGATCGCCACAAAGGCGACGAAAACGTGGTCTTGCAGCACGTCTCGATAGCCACGCAACGTCTGCCACATCGAACCCTGATCTGGTTGGGTGACACCGCTGGCTTGAGGCTTGGTTTCTGCCAATGCCACTGCCACTATGGCGGCGGTAATCACGCTCGATGTTGCGTCGCAGGCAAACAGCCACAGGTACGAGCGCGTCGCCAGCAACCCACCGACCGCCGGCCCGACAGTCACTGCCAGATTAAACGCCACCCGCAAAATGCCAAAACCATCAGATCGTTTAGAGACGGGTAACAGGTCGGCCACCATAGCATCTTGTGCCGGCCGGCCTGTTTCACCGAATAATCCCGCCAGGACGGCGATCAGCGCGAACATCTCTATGGTATCTGCCAACCCCATTGCCAAGCTGGCCAAACCACTGGCAACCAGGCCCAATATGACTACACCTTTGCGACCCAGGCGGTCGGTCAGCGCCCCCCCCACCACGCTGCCGAATAAACCCGCACCGGCGAAAACCCCAAACAGCAGCCCCACCTCTGTCATACCGACGTTGAATCGCTGCGTGACATACAACGTGAAGAATGGGAACAGGAGCGCGCCACCCAACCGGTCGACGAAGGCGGCTGTCACCAGTACCCAAAACTGATTGGGATATTCTGTATAGATTGATCGCAGGTTGCGTATCTGCCGATCGATCAGCATCACGTGTCTTCCGTCAGGTGCGGGCAGGCAGACCCGCCTAATCAAATTGTATGTGGCCCAGCGTATCTATACGTTGCGTTCTAATGCCCGGGCCTGCAGTGACTATCGCCCCATTTCGGGCGATGGCCTCGCCTGGCAGCGCGTACGATTTGGTCTATCGCGGTGGAGGCGCATATCAGCCACTCGGCGCCGGTGTTGAATCAATGAAAAACTCCCGGCATTGGTGGACTGTGCCGAGAGATGTACTCTTACCATCAATGCTTTAGCTCAGCCCAGTCCTAATCGCCGCCGCCGGACCCTGCGGCCATTGCTCGCTCCAAAAAGCAGCCGGCTGCTGCCCTGAAAATCTCGGGCCGGCTCCATATCAGCGGATGGCTTCCCCGGTTGCTCAAGAAAACGAAACCCAGGGCCACCTGGCCGGCCATTGAAACGACTTGCTGAGCTACATCCGTCAACACCTCATCCTCCAGGCTGGCGGCAAAGAGCACCGGGCATCCCACCTCACGCAGCCGGCCTTGGAACCAGTTGCCACCCAGCTCGGCGAATCGTAGCAGCAAATCGCTGTCAGCATCGACCACCGCCCGCCAATCTTCGCCGTGTCCGTGCTGCCAGAAGGCCACCATCTCCGGCTCAGGCCAGCCGCGTTCGGCAACCTCGCGGCACAATCGGTCCTTCGGCCATTCTTCCTGGCAACTGTCGGCAATTACGATCCGGACCTGTAGCGGGAATAGGATCGCCATCAGAAGAGCTGTCACCGCCCCTCCACTGCTACCCAACACAACGGCGTGATCGTGGCCCAGGTGGTGCACCAGTGCAGCAGCATCCATCGCTCCTCGCTGCCACCAATTACCCGGCCAATTGCCTTGTATGCGATCCGACCGGCCCGTGCCCCAAAAATCGATCGCCGCCACGTGGAAACGCGCGCTGAAATAATCCATTTCACCCACGTAGTGAGCCGAGGTTGCAGTTGACCCCGGCAATATCAGCAACAAAGGACCGTGTCCCTTTTCACGAAAGAACAGCCGGTGCCCGTCGTTCGCGAAGAATGGCATATCATTACCCGCTCAATTTTTTTGTTCCTGGGTGATCAGGCCGGCACAAAGGCGCATCTCCTAACATGGAGGTCCGCCTGTACGCTCTCGGCCAAAAATTAGTCCGGCAATTCGGCTAACATCACGTCTTTTCGTTCCGGCGCCAGATGGGATCGGTTAGAATAAACGCCACCACGGCTGCCAAACATAACAGGCCGAGCAGACCAATGCCAAAGGCCAAAATCGGATTCTTTGGCGCCACCACCAGACCTACCAAAAAACTCCAGACTTGGTTATTTAGCCCATGCAAAAATGCAGCCAACCAGACACTGC
>CAZHBM010000045.1:0-15232 GCA_964529945.1 uncultured Anaerolineales bacterium
ATCCTGTTTGGCAGTAATTGAAATTAGGTTGTCATGTGCGAATGGATTCTATCACCCTCACCTCAATCCTCTCCCTCAAGGGAGAGGACGCAAATGTCGGGGATGAGGGTCGAATCGGGACCCTCATAACCGCCGATTCCGTCTCACGTGGCCGGTTGCCCAACAATGCGTAGTTTGGCAGCAACTAAGAACCGGGCTGTTGGACGTGAATGGAAGTCGCCACCACCACTGACGCGTGGCTCCCTTCTCCCTGTTAGGGAGAAGGGTTGGGGATGAGGGTCGAATCGAGACCACGCATGACCGCTACTGCTATCTTGCGTGGCCGGCTGCCCAACAATGCGCAGTTTGGTGGCCGCTGAAATCAGGTTGTCATCCCCGAATGGCTCGCAGAACAGGGCTACTATGTCATACGTTTCAGTAACCGCCAGGTATTTGGTCAACTTGAAGCCGTAATAGAATACATTCTGAGAGTGTGTGACGAGAGAAGCGGGCAGGTGTAAGCCCTTTTCCATATTCCGCGTTACGCCCAACCCACGTAGGGTACAGTGGCCAGTCGGTCCAATTCCTCCTCTTTGGGATTTGGAGGCGTCCCTAAACAGACAGGCTGACCTCACCCCATCGGTCGGTGCGATTTGGGGGCAAGACCAGCCTGAATGCGTAATGTACTGCAGGTTGCTTGTCGTGACTTGCGGTAGACCTCAGAAGGCTGAGTCGGTCTTCCAGACCTCCCAGACCTTGCCGGCCATTTTGAGAGTCTCCGTTTCGGGGGGCAGGACCGGCTTTCCGGGTTGCCAGCCGGAAGGCATAAGCTCACCCGTGCTTTGGTGATGCTGGAAGGCCCTCAGCTGGCGCAGCACTTCGGCCACATTGCGACCTACCGGCGGCGTCAGGATCTCCATGGCCTGAATCACGCCCTGTGGATCGATGAGGAAGCGGCCGCGCACGTCCACCCCCGCCTCTTCGTCGTAGACACCGTAGAGACTGCCAATCTTTCCCCCGGGATCGGAAAGCATAGGGTAGGGAATCCCCCCCTCGACCATTTTCGATAGTTCTACCTCTTGCCAGACCTTATGGGAAAAGTTGCTGTCAACGCTAACAGCCAGTACTTCTACTCCCAACTCCTGGAACTCAGGATACTTGACGGCAACTGCCGCCAGTTCCGTCGGTCAAACGCAGGTGAAATCCGCCGGGTAGAAGCAGAGCATTACCCATTTGCCTTGGTAGTCGGTGAGAACGATTTGTCGGGATGCACCTTGATGATATGCCTTGGCGACAAATTCCGGTGCATTTCTGCCCACCTGGACGTTCATGATAATCTGCTCCTTTCTCGTGATGGTCAGTATGGGTGCTGGCACAGGACGAAAAGGCCACGTGGGGCTCCCCCCAATGTAAGGAAGCCCAAAACCAGTATATCATCAATCGCTGATGGATGGCAAAAAAAACCGCCGCCGCCTGCCGGGAATGTCTCATTGCACAGCACGACGTCGGCGCGCTCCCCTCAGCGCCTTGGTCAACGCACAAAGCCGCGCTCCGGACGAGTCCTGAACTTGCCGGAGCAGGGAGTCTGCTATGTTGGCCCGGTCCAGGTCGAGCATTGGAGGTCTATGCGGGCCGTTCACAGCGCAAACGGCAACGCGTTGCAGATGTCACTGGCTGTCCAGCGCGCCGGCAAGACGGGACAGCGGGCCTTGCCGGCAACACGCTAAGCACGATGTAGGGGCGCTTCGGGAAGCGCCCTGTCCGTTCGAAAGCTAATGGCTGTCCTGTTGCCAGATAAGCCTGCGCGTCTTCACGAGACTTGACCGTCCAGCGCCTCACGCATGCGTTGCAGCCCGCGTTTGACGCCGTCGATGATAAACATCGTGTCCGAGGTATACATGATCAGATTGCACCCGAAGCCGGCCCAGCGCAGGGCCAGTTCCGGGTCGGGCACGATACAGTGGACGCCCGCCGCCACGCCCCGGTCGCGACAGATGTTCACCAGCGCCCGCACTTGTGCCTCGAACTCGGGTGAATCGTACTGCTCCGGCACCCCGCTGGACACCGACATGTCGTGCGGCCCGACCAGGACAGCGTCCACTCCCTCCACGGCCAGCAAATCGGGCAGATTCTTCACGCCGGTCGGGCTCTCGATCATCAGGATCAGCAGGCTGTCCTCGTTAAATTTGTCCAGATAGGCCGGCAGGTCCTCGGATGGGAACTGTTTTCGATCCAGAACGGCCTGCAGAGCGGCGCCCTTGAGGGGCCGGTAGCGCACCGCGCCGACCATGGCTTTGACCTGCGCCACCGTCTCGACGTACGGGACAATGATGCCGTGCGCCCCCATATCCAGCGCCTTGTAGGCCCAAACCGGGGCAGGCTCCGGGATGCGCAGCAGGGGCGCCACCTGGCGGGCGGCGTACGACTGGCAGGCGTGGGCCATCGTTTCCAGATTGAGTGGCGTGTGTTCGCCATCCAGAAACACAAAATCGAGACCCAGGCCGGAAAAATACGCCGGCCAGCGCGGTTGGCCGTAACCCTCCATGGCGATCCCATATACGCGTTGTCCTGTCTGCAATGCCTGGCGTAATGCCTTACCCCTCATAAACAGTCTCTGCCTTTCCCCGGCCCGCTCAGTGCGGCCTGCCGGTTTATATGTCCAGTCTCGATCGAACTCCAAAAATGCCGGTTGCCAACCCAACCTTCTACGTGCTATTCCTTATTTGTTGCTGAAGCGGTAGGTGTTGGTACCGGAGAGTGTATCCCCCACCTCGGCCGCAAACGCTTTTGTCTGGGCGATGATGTCGACTCCCACGTCCTCGCTCCAGGCATCGATCAGTTTCTTGAACACCGGCCCCATCTTGCCGTCTCCAATTTGAACGTGATTGATCTTGGTACACGGCATCATAGAGAAAGCCGTCGAGGTGAAAAAGGCCTCGTCGGCGTGGTAGGCGTCGTACATGTCGATGTCGGTCTCCTCGGCCGGGATGCCCAGCCGGTAGGCCAATTCCAGGACGTAGGCGCGCCGGGTGCCGCGCAGGATATTGCGCCCCGGAGGCGTCAGGAGTTTGCCGTGGCTGAAGATGAAGAAGTTGGCGCCGGTGGCCTCGGCGATCAACCCGTCCGGGTCGAGCAGCAAGGCCATGGCGTTGGGATCGTCGACCATGGACACCTGCAGATTGGCGACGATGAAGTGCATGCGGTTGCGATTCTTTATGCGCTGATCGATCAGCGAGGAAGGCACAGCCCGCTGCGACGGCGTCACCGCGTGGATGCCGTCGTCGTAGAAGTGGGCCAGCGTGGCCACCGTCCACTTGACCGGAAAATCGGCAATGACCACCGTCGGTTCGATCTTGTTGTCGAAGACCATCTTGTACATTGCCAGTGGCCCGCGGGAGACGTTGATCATCATGCGGTGCTCGTCGTGGGGATCGAAGGCCGGCTCGTTGGCCTCCATCGTCCGGTAGACCAGCTCTTCCATCTCGTCGATGGTCACTTCGAGTGGGATGCCCAACTGCTTGACGCCCCGGTAAAGCCGTTCCAAATGTTGGCGCAAGAGAAACTGCTTCTTGTTGAAGGAGCGCGTCATATCGAACACCATGTCACCGAACATAAGCGCCGAATCGAAGATGGAAATGCGCGCCTCTTTTTCGGGGACGAACTCCCCGTTGAAATAGACCAATCTCTGTGGCTTGTCACTCATAATCTATGTCTCCTTAGATTTATCTTGCCTGGATAGGGTAATGTCCGTAATCGTGGGCGGCCTGGAACATGGCCCATACGTTTTCACCGGGAACGTCGGCTTCGATGTTGTGGACGCTGGCCAGCACGTAGCCCCCGCCGGGAGCCAGGTCGGCGATGCGTTGCTTAACCTCGCGCCGGACGTCGTCCGGCGTGCCGAAGGGCAGCACGTGCTGCGTGTCGATGCCGCCCCAGAAAGTCAGATGGTTGCCAAACTCGCGTTTCAGGCGCGCCGTATCCATCTCCGCCGCCCGCACCTGAACCGGATTGAGGATGTCCACCCCCAGGTCGATCAGGTCCGGAATGGCGTAATAGACCGACCCGCAGCTATGAAACCAGATCTTGGCCTGCGTGCGGCTGCGGATGGCCTGAATCAGTCTGTCCATGCGCGGCTTGATCAGCCGGCGAAACATAACCGGCGAGATCACCGGCCCGCTCTGCATGGCGATGTCGTCCTTGAAGGCAATGACGTCGATCTGGTCGCCGACGGCGTTCAAGAAGGTTGTCGCGATGTCTATTTCCACTTCCAGGATGCGGTCCATCAGTTCCTCGGCGAAGGCCTGGTCGGCGGCCAGGTCGAGCAGGAACGTGTCGAAGCCGCGCACCATCTGGGCGCGTTCGAAAAAGTGCCCGGCAAATTCGCCCAGCACGGCGTAAGGTGTTTCCTGGTGCAAGTAGCGCGCCCTGTCCGCCAGGCCGGTGACCAGATCCGGATTTTTGCCATCCGGCCAGGGATAGGTCTCCAGATCCTGGGGCCGGGCGTCGCGCAGGGGATATTCGACCAGGTGGAAACACAGGGCGCCCGGCGGGCGCCGCCAGACGGCGCCCCAATGATCGACCAGTTCCGTTTGCGATTGCACGTGCGGGTTGTAGGCGCTGCCGCCCACCCGCACGCCGCGCACGTCGGCGCCCACCAGTTCCAGCACCCGCTCCGACGGTTCGGCCAACTGCCCGACCACGTCCCGCAGCTTGACCGCTTCCTCGATGCCCAGCACCTCGAGCAGGCGCTTGTAGGCCAATATGTGAATCCCGGTCGGCCCGACGCTGCCCAGGTCGATAGGCACCCGGTCCGGTTCCTGGTGATTGATGGCTGCTAAAACGCGCTCACGAGAATTCACGCGGCCCTCCGTTTCTTGTCCCCTCGATTGCCGGCCAGGTGTGGGTCTCCGGGCTCAACAGGCGACTGGGGGCGAAATATTCAGGCGGGTAGTCGTTGTTTGCCGCCTGCCCCAGAATCTGTTGCACCACGTAAAGGGCCGCGTTGAAGGACACGCCGCTGCCCGAGCCACACATACCGCCGATGATATACTGCCGTTTGCCGTCCAGCAACCCGACCACCGGGTATTGGTCGACGGTGAACCCGGCCGTAGAGCTCCACTCGTGGGTGACCCGCTGCCGGCTGGTCCCGAAGTAGCCGGCCATCTCGCCCAGCACGAACTTGGTGATGAAGCGTGACGGCCGGTTGCGTCCTGCCTGCGTGTAGGGCAGGTGCGTCTCGTCCGAGCCGAACAGCACCCCGGCCAGGTCGGTGGGGCGCAGGAAGAAGCCGCGCGCGCAACTCAGCGCCAGGCCGGGCGGCATTGCCTCCGGGCCGCCGTCGGCATAAGCGGCCTGGGTCTGTACCGGGGCGATCAGGTCCCGGCATTCTGGGTGTATTTTCCCGGTGAACGACTCGGTGGCGTTGATCACGTGCCGGGCGCGTATCGTGCCGCGGTCGGTGCGCAGGCGGTAGACCTCCCCGTCGTCGGTCACCTCCAGCACCCGGGTGCGGGTGAACAGGTCGACGCTCGGGCGCTCGATGGCCGCCTGGAGCAGGCACCACACCCAGCGGGCCGGGTCGAAGCACGCCGCTCCGGGTGAGAAGGCCGCCGGCTGCTGCACGTGCATACCGCTTTTTTGGGCCACCTCACCGGGCGGCAACGTGCTCCAATCGGCGTAACCGGCCGATTGGCCCTCGGCCACCGCCTGGTCGAGGGCCGCCTGGTTGCTCGCGTCGACCGCCTGAATCCACCCCCGGCGGGAGTAGCCGCAATCGAAGCCTTCTTCGGTAATCGTCCGCTCGATATTGCCGGCGTTCTTGTAGGCATTACGGGCGTAGATCGCGGCGAACTGGCCGGCCAGCGCTTCCCGCTGCGCGGGCGACAGGTCGTCCCGTACCTGCGCCAGGTATTGGCCTACGGTCTTCTTGACCAGCGCGTAGTAGCGTCCCATCACCACCAGGCCGGCGCAGGCCCCACTGGCGCCGGCGGCCGGGTCGCCTTTTTCCAACACCAGCATTTTCCCGCCGGCCGGGTTTTGCCGTGCCCAGTGGTAGGCGCAGGCCGCGCCGGTAAAGCCGGCGCCGATAACCACCACGTCGGCCTCGGCCGGCAGGCCGGACTGGGGCTGGCCTGCCCATGGATAATCGGCCAGCCAATTGGGCTGGGCCAACCAGATGGGCGTCTGGGAAACCGGGCGGGAGAAAGTTGTATGCTTGAGTGCAGCCGGTAAGACAAAGATGATCTGGTTAGCGGCCCAGCCCACGAACTGGCTCCACTTGGAGAGCCGGTTCTTCTGAGGAGACATCGCCCCGACCATGGTTCCCGCGGCGCGCAAGTCGTGACCGCGCAGCCCGGTCAGAAGACGAACGGATTCGATCAAGTTGATTTGTGTCATAGTCTTCACCTTCAGGCCGGTGTCCTGGCTGGATAATTTAGACGGATCAGGAGGCATCCAAACAAACTGCCCGGCGCGCTAGGCGTACTTCTGCCAGGCGTCGACCAGGCACAGCACCTTGTCCCATGGGGCGGTGAAGTAGATGCCCGGCACCACGTGCAGAATGAAACCTCCGCCGGGCGCCATCAGCGCCAACGTGTCGCGCACCGTCCGGTCGATCTCCTCGACCGACGCCTTGGGCAGGAAGGTGTCGCCGTTGATGCCGCCCATCAGCGTCTTGTCCCGGCCCAACTCGCGCTTGAGCAAGGCCATGTCCTCGTGCCCCTGATGGGGGTCGACGTCGCGCAGAATGTCGACCTTCATTTGCTTGTAGAGGTCGGCCTGCTGGGTCAGGCTCTCGCTCTGCTGCTGGCTGAGAAGGGCGCCGTGCTGGTGCACCAGGTCGGCCTCGGCATCCATAATCGGCCGCAGATAGCGGTCGAAGTACTTCTTGCCCCAGAAGTCGGTCGTATCGTAATAACCAAAGCGGGTCACGATGTCCACCGGAACGACGTCCAGCGTCTGCTGCAACAATCCCTTTTGCCACTCAAACAGGATGTCCAGGAACTCGGCCACGAAGTCTGGATCTGTGTCGAAGGTCAACATCGTCTTGATGGCATCGGTCAGCCATAACATGGCCGAACCGGCGTAAATGCGGCGCATCAGTAGCGTCGTGCCCAGTCGTTCGGCCTGCTGCCGGGCGTAGAGGGCGTCCTCACGCCATTTCGACAATTGGTCATCGGTCATCGGTTGGAACAGGTAACGCATCTTGGGCAAATCTTCCGGACCTTTGATCAGAAACTCCAGGCTGCGCGATGGATTGACGTCCTCCAGCAGCCCAACGCCGTCGATCAGGTCTGCCAAGGGACCGCGGGTGTTGCGGTTGATCTTGTGCCAGGTGTATAGGTCATCCGTTTCGCGGATCACCTGCCGCAGGCTGCCGGCCGGCGTGTCGTATTCTTTGCCCAACAATACCCGGCCGTTCGACTCTTCCCGCCAACTGCGCACCGTGACGTCGGGATGAAACGTCGGGTCGGGCAGCCACACTTCCACCATGGCATCCACGCCCAGGGACAACAGGAATTGGGTGCGTTCGAACTGGTCCTTCCAGGTGGCGATTTGCGGGTGATGGGTCAGGTAGCTGGGATGCACCTCCAGGTGCAACGGCACGTGGTCGGTCGCCTGGTGGGCACACGTGGCCAGGATTCGTTCGCGCGACGTCATCCAAGTTTTCACAGTTGTCTCCCCTTTTTGTTTTCGTGCGTTAAGTTTCGATCAACCCAGGCGCAGCCCGCCGTTGACGGCAATGTTTTCTCCGGTAATGTAGGCGGCGTCGTCCGAGGCCAGGAAGGCGATGCAGGCCGCCACCTCCCACGGCTCTCCCAGGCGCTGCAATGGGATGGCCTGGCGCAATTTCTCCAGGGCCTCGGGCGTGTTGGTGCGTTCGTGCAACGGGGTGTAGACGACGCCCGGTGCCACACAATTGACGGTGATGTAAAACCCGGCCAGCTCCTTGGCCATCGAGCGGGTCAGTGATTCTAATCCGCCCTTGCTGGCCACGTAGTGCGCCGAGCCCGGCCCCCCGCCGGTGCGGGCCGAGATGGACCCGACGTTGATGATCCGCCCGCCGCCATTCTCTTTCATGCCCGGGATGGCCTGCCGGGCGCACAAGAAAGCCCCTTTCAGGTTGATGTTCATAACCAGGTCCCAGGTGGCTTCCTCCATTTGGTCAACCGGCGTGGGGTTGATGTTGTCGCCGGCGTTGTTGACCAGAATGGTGATCGGACCGCCGAAGTGATCGACGACTGCCTCAACGCCGGCGCGAACCTGCCGGCTGTCGGTCACGTCCATACGCACCGCAAAGACTTCGTGCCCCTGTCCGGTCAGCCGGGCGGCCAGTTCTTCGGCGCCGGCCTTGCTCTTGTTGTAGCAGCACGTTACCCGGGCGCCTTCGGCTGCCAGCCGCTCGACGGTCGCGGCGCCGATACCCGTGGCGCCGCCGGTTACCAGGGCGATTCTGCCAACCAGTCGCTTCTCCATAACGATCGCTTCCTTTCTCTCCGGCGTGACTCAGCCGCCGACCTCTTCCAGGCTGTTGGCCAGGCACATCTCGATGACGTCTAACCCTTCGCGCAAGGCCTCCTCGGTGATGCTCAGCGGAGGGGCGATCTTGATCGTGCTGCGCCCACCGGTCGGCAATAGCAGCAACCCGTTCTGCGCGCAGGCATCGATGACCTGCTTGGCCAGGGCAGGGTTCAGTTCACCCGTGCCCGGCCGGGTCAGGTAGATGGCCCAGGCCAGCCCGTGGCCGTGATAGCCGCCCAGGTAACCCGGGAATCGCGCCACCCACCCGTCGAACGCCTGGCTGATCACCGCCGACAGCGCGGCGGCGTTGGCCACCAGCCCGTTGTCGCGGATGGCCTCGATGTTGGCCATGGCCGCTGCACAGCACAGCGGATTGCCGGTGTGGGTGCTGCTCATATCGCCATAGGGCGGCAGGTCCATAATGCTGGCCCGCCCGGCCACGGCTGACATGGGCAGCGACGAAGTCATGCCCTTGCCCATTGTGATCAGGTCCGGCTCGACGCCGTAATGCTCGAAACCGAACCACTTCCCGGTGCGGCCGAAACCGGCCTGTATCTCGTCGAAGATCAGCAAAATGTTGTGCCGGCGGGTCCAATCGCGCAGGGCCTGGACGTAGTCCGGCGGCATAAAGCAGCAGTTCGGGCCGGGAAAAGTCTCGCTCAGCACGCAGGCGAAATCCTCATCTTCGAGACCTTCCTGCTCCCGGACCTGGTCCAACGAGCGCGACAAACACTCGGCGCCGCAGCCTTCGTATTGCGCTTTGCCCCACGGGCAGCGGGCGCAGTCGGGGTACGGAATGTGACAAAAGCCGGGCGGCTTCTGGCCCATCCAGGTCTGTTGGTCCAGGAAACCGCCGGCCGCCTGCGACGCCATCGTCCGCCCGTGAAAAGAGCCCAGGTACGACAGGATGTGGATTTTTTCGGGCCGGATCGTCTGCCCGTGCAGGCGGGCCAGCTTGATGGCCGCTTCGACCGCTTCCGAACCGGTCGTCAACAGAAAGACCTTATCCAGGTAGTCGGGCAGGATCTGGCGCAGCGTCTTGATCAGCGCCAGTCGCATGCGGTGTGGGTTGCAGTAGGCAAAAAACAGGTCCTGGTCGAGCTGGTTCCGAATGGCCTGGCCGATGTGCGGGTTGGCGTGGCCGGCGTTGGTCAGGATCACCCCCGAGGTAAAGTCGAGCCACTTGTTGCCGTTGACGTCCCACACCTGGAACCCCTCGGCCCGCTCCCAGACGATGGGCAAAAAGCCGCCCATCGAGCGCGGTTCCAGCCGGCTGAGCTCTTCGATGATGGCGCGTGATTCCGGGCTGTCGACCGGTTGGACGATGTGCCGGAACTTGGTGTCGATCCGCGGCGAGTGACTCATTGGGCTTTCTCCGGCTTGGTTAAGATCTGGACGATTTCCAACCAGTTGCCGTCCGGGTCGCGCGTGTAGAAGACTCGGGCGGTGCCGTTGGGGTCGTTGATCGGCTCACTCAACGGCTGGCAGCCGGCCGCCTTCAATTCGTGCCAGGCGGCGTCGACGTCGGCCACGGTGAAGGCGACGTGGCGGATGCCGGTGTCGTTGGGCTGGTTGTGCTCGGGCGCCGGGGTGGGGTGGGTCTCGTACTGGAGCAACTCGATCATCGAGTCGTCGGGCGCCGTCAGCTTGATCATGTGCAGCCGCAGGCCCTTAATGCCGGCTACGGCTTCAATGTAATCACCCTCTTCCCAGAAGTCGATGGCTACCTTGAAACCCATAACGTCCCGCCAGAAATGCAGGCTCTTATCCATGTCCTGTACGACGATGCCGACGTGTCTCGTGTTGAGAATCATTGTTATCTCCTCAATTGGGATAGACCAGTACCTTGAGAGATTGTTTTTGTTTCATCAGTTGCAGCCCATCGTGGATGTCGACCAGCGACACGCGGTGGGTAATGATCGGCTCGACTTGTATCTTATTCTCACGCATCAGCTCGACGGCCTCGGCCACGTGCTCGGGCCGCGAGTCGGAGGCGCCAATCACCCTCAACTCGTTGTAGTGAATGGCGCGGCTGTCGAGGGTGATGTCCGCCTGACCCTTGGGCAGGCTGGCAAACAGGCTGATGCTGCCGCCTTTGCGGGCGTAAGCGGTGGCCTGCTCCTGCGCCTCCCGCGTGGGTGCGCAGACCGAGACCACGTCGACTCCCAAACCACCGGTCCGTTCGCGAACGATGGCGGCGACGTCCTGGTGCGCGCCGTCGATGACTCTGACGCCGGCCAAACGGCTCAGCAGGGACAGTCTGGGCTCGGAGCGCTGGACGATCATCACTTCCGCCGCGCCCAACGCCCTGGCGACTTCGGCGTGCAGCGCGCCCAGCGGGCCGCCGCCGATGATGAGGATGCTGTTTCCCGGCCCCAGGCCGGCCAGATGTACGGCATTCAGCGCGCAACTGATCGGCTCGCTCAAAGCTGCCGTCTCGTCGGGCACGCTTTCCGGAACCTTGATGACGTTGCCGCCGCGGATGGCCGCCGCCGGCACCTCCAACTGCTCGGCGAATCCGCCGTCGTAATCGTAGCTGATTGGCTGGGCGTTGGGGCACATGTTGCCCAGCCCCAGCCGGCAATAGGCGCACGTGCCGCAGGCGACGGTCGTCGCCAGGGTGATGCGCTCGCCGGGCGAATAGCCTTCCACCTCGGAGCCGGCGTGGGTGATGTGGCCTACCAGTTCGTGGCCGATGATGCGCGGCGGATGGCAGCGCGGGTTGCCGACGGTGGCCAGCTTGAGATCGGTGCCGCAGATGGCGCAGCAGTGCACGCGGACGATCAGGTTGTTCGCTTTGGGCGCCGGCTCGGGGCGTTCCTCTACCCGGATATCTCCCGGTGCGTAGTAGACGGCGGCTTGCATGTCAGACATTTCTCCTTTACAGCCGGTGGGCGGCCTGCCAGGTTGCCCACAGCTCTTGGCCTTCCTCGACAGACGCCACCTGGCAGTATAATACCAGGCCGGATTCATTCTTGTAACGGGGCACAAAATCGTTGACCCAATCGCGGAAGCTGCCATACTCCTGGCGCAGATAGGGGAAAACGTCGTCGCCGTAGAAACACTCAACCGCCAGGCATCCACGCAGCTCGTCCAGGTGCTGCCGGTAATACTCGAACCCGAACTGGGAACTGACGACGCTCACCTCGGGCGCCGCCGCCAGCGTGGGGTAGATGTGCTCGAAGCGCGAATGGGGCAACGAACAGAAATGGATGTGCCCGTTGCCGCCGAAAACCCTGTTGACGTGCTTGAAAGCCGGGATACAGAACTTGCGGATCATGGCCGGCGACAGGTTGACCATCGAATCCTCGCCCAACCTCAGCCCGGCGCCGAAGATGCCGAAATTGGTGATGTTTTCTCCCGATGGCGGCGTCCCCACCAATTGCCGCACGCGCTGCTCGACGTTGATTACCAGTTGGGCGCAGCGCAGGACGAATTGCTGGCACAGATCGGGGTAGTCCAGAAGGTCCATCAGGATGTCCGAGCCGCGCAACTCCATAGCCGTCGAGAAGGGGCCTGCCGGCATCGGTGCCACGATGTGTACCCAGTCGGGAAGGTGCTCCCGGTAGTAACGGGCGATCTCTTGCACCTGGGGCATAATACCGGCCGCCAGAGACGGCAGCCCGGCCTGAACCGCTTCCTGGATGCTCGAGAAGAGCGGGATAGGCGTCGGCCCCACGTCTTGCAGCGTCGTCGATCCGGCGTCCGGCATGTGTTGGTCGGCACCGAACATACTGGTCAACACGGCGTCACCCAGGTGGTTGATAGCCACCACCGGCATCAGGTCGGACCCGACCGTCAGGGTGTCGGCCAGGATCTTGCGCTGGAACTCGAGGAACGGGCGCGGGTCGAGCCATTGGCGATAGTCGATCTCCGTCCCATGTTGCGGGTTGACCACGTGAATGCCGAGGGGGATGTACCCCTGCGCCTGCCAGCTAAACGCGCCTCGGTGAAGGCCGGCCGTCCGGGCAAAGCGGCGAGGGTTGAACATTTCCGCTGGAAGCGCACCAAAATCTTTCAAGACGTTGATCCTCCCCACTGATCGCTGCTGTCGACGCGGTCTGTGCCGCGCTATTCGATGGTGCCCAGTATCTCTAATACCGGTACGGTCTGCCCTTCGGCCGCCACCTGCCTCAGCGTGCCGGCCGCCGGAGCGGGGATGGTCTGGACGACCTTGTCGGACTCGATCTCGACCACGTCTTGGCCTTCCTTGACGGCGGCGCCGTCGGCTGCCAGCCAGCGCGAGACGGTCCCTTCCAGCATCATCATGCCTAATTGGGGCATACGTAGTTCACTGCGCATAACGATCCTCTTTTCTGGGCGTGCGCCGGCCGCCGGATACACAAGTGGCCGGCGTCGTGTCGTGTTAGGAGCTTAGGCGACGACCTGCCGGACGGCGGCGATGATGTCCGCCTTCTGAGGCACGATTTCCGCTTCCAGGTGCAGGTTGGCCGGTATCGGGGCGTCCTCGGCGGCGACGCGCAGAATGGGCGCATCCAGGTCGCTGAAGACGATCTCGCCCAGCGTGGCGGCCACCTCGGACGCGTACCCGCCGGTGCGACAGCCTTCGTTGACCACAATCAGCCGGTGGGTACGGCGCACCGATTCGGCGATCGGCTCAACGTCCAGTGGGCTGAGGGTACGTGGATCGATGACCTCGGCTTCGATCCCGTCCTGTGCCAGCTCGGCCGCAGCCGCCAGGGCGTTGTGCACCTGGTAGGAAGTCGCCACGATGGTGACGTCTCGTCCGCGGCGCTTGACGTCGGCCGTACCCAGGGGGATCAGGTACTCGCCGGTGGGGACGGGGCCCTTGATGGGGTAGAGGCGTTTGTTCTCCAGGAAAAACACCGGGTTGTCGTCGCGGACGGCCGTTTTCAGCAATCCCTTGGCGTCGTAAGGCGTGGAGGGCGCCACCACGACCAGCCCGGGAATGTGCACCAACCAGGCTTCCAGAGTCTGCGAGTGCTGGGCGGCCAGGCCCATACCGACGCCCTGCTGCGTGCGCACCACCAAGGCCGGTTTGGCCTTGCCGCCCGACATGTAGGCCACCTTGGCGATCTGGTTGGCCACCTGGTCGGCGCAGACGCCGAGCAGGTCGATGAACATCAATTCCACAATCGGGCGGCTGCCGGTGAGTGAGGCCCCCAGGGCCGCCCCGATCAACGCTTGCTCCGAAATGGGCGAGTTGCGCACCCGCTCCGGACCGAACTCGTCGCGCAACCCCTCGGTGACGCCCAGCGTGCCTTTGCCCAGCCCAATGTCCTCGCCCATCATAAACACGTCCAGATCGCGCGCCATTTCCTCGTGAAGCGCCTCGTTGAGTGCCTGCAGGTAGCTGATCTGTCTTTCGGTCATTGCTGAAGACCTCCTGAATAATTGGCCGGACTAGCCAGCATTGGGAACCAGGTTGAAGGGACGGCGTACGTCTTTGACCAGCTCCGAGACGTCGGGTTCGGGGCTGTCCAGGGCGTACTGCAGCGCTTCGACGGCTTCCTGTTTTGTTTCTTGGGCGATTTCTTGCCTGGCCTCGGCGCTCAAAATGTTCTTGCCGGCCAGGAAAGCCTCGAATTTCAGCAGCGGGTCGTTCTTCTTCTGGGCTTCCACTTCGTCGGCGGTACGGTAATCCTCGGGGTCGCCCACGTAGTGGCCGAGGAGGCGGTAGGTCTTGCACTCGATCAGGGTCGGTCCGTCTCCGGCCAGGGCCCTTTCCCGGGCATCGCGGGCAGCCGCGTAGACCGCCAGCACGTCATTGCCGTCGACCGTGACACCCGGCATGCCGTAGGCTTGCGCCCGGTCGGCGATGTCGCTGATGCCCGTCGTCCAATCCATCGGGGTGAACATGGCGAAGCGGTTGTTCTCGTTAATGAACAGAACCGGCAGCTTCCAGGCAGCGGCCATGTTCAGCGATTCGTGAAAGGAACCGGTGTTGCTGGCCCCGTCGCCGAAGAAACCGGCCACCACCCATTTGCCGTTCTTGAGTTTGCTCGAAAGCGCCGCTCCGACGGCTGTCGGCAGGCCGCCGCCGACGATCCCGTTGGCGCCCAGAATGCCCAGGTCGAGATCGGCAATGTGCATGGAGCCGCCCTTACCCTTGCAGTAGCCGGTGGCCTTGCCCAAAATCTCGGCCATCATGGGTTTCATCTGGCCGCCTTTGGCGAGCAGGTGGCCGTGGCCGCGGTGGGTACTGGTGATGTAGTCGCCGTCGCGCAGCGCCGAGCAGACGCCGACGGCCACCGCTTCTTCGCCAACGTACAGGTGCGGACCGCCGGCGATTTGGCCGCGCCTGACGCCGTCGTACACCGTCATCTCAAAATCGCGAATACGCCGCATTTGGCGGTACATAGCAATCAGCTGTTCGTCGCTCAAGCCACAGGGAAGGGGTGTATCCTGTTTGGTCATTTCAGTCAGCTCCTTGTCAATGTACCCTAACCTTGAATCTTGCCTGAGGCTGGGTTGGCCAAGCCGGATTGGACTGGTTGGGTCTGTCCGCCACCGGCGACACCGATCTCAAAAACGGAACAACTAATAAGAAAATAAAATATTATGATATATAAGGTGGAGAAAAACATTTATGACAGATCCCAAAAAAGAGTTGCCAATTTATCTTGGTAAGCTTATTGATTGGTTTGTATTTATTAAATACATCCATGATGAACGGCAGAATTTTAATTTATGGATGCAAAAACCTGAGGGGGTTAACGCAATAGATGAAGGTAGGTCGTTTTTTAATCTA
>CAZHBM010000046.1:0-15129 GCA_964529945.1 uncultured Anaerolineales bacterium
CGTGAGGGTATTGGTATTCGTCGTCCCATCGCTGGCCGTCAGGGTCACCGTATACACGCCGGGCAGCGAGTAGGTATGGGTGGGATTCTCGGTGGTCGTGGTCGCGCCGTCGCCAAAGTTCCACAGAAATTGGTTGATGTCACCCAGAGAGGTATTGGTGAAGACCACCGTCAACGGCGCCAACCCCGAAGTAGGCACGCCGTAGAAGCCGGCCATCGCCGCAGGGTATTGCGACAGGCTGCAAGGGCTGACAGAAAATTGGTTGTAGCCGGGATAGCGTAGATAATTGTGCGGCGGGTCGCAGGTTTGGGCCGAATCCAGCCATTGCCCGGTCAACGGGTCCCAGAAATCCAGAGTCAACGTATCTTCATCCAGGCCGACCACGTCGCTGTCCGAATATTTAACCGTCACAACGATGGTGCCCAGAAACTCAAAAAACGGCACCGCCACGCCGTCCACATAGGCACCCAGGTTGAAGCGGTGGTAGCCTACCGCACAGGCCGCAATGGTACCTGATTCAGCCGGGCTGTAGGCCAGTTGGATGGTCTGCGTAAGCCGCCCATTGGGAACCATCACCGTGACCGTAAACGGATCGTCGAGGGTGTCGGTGAAGACGACTGTGCCGCCGCCGGGTCCGACTGTCTGCAATGTGGGGGTATAGTAGGCCGCACTGACAATATCGGCTGCGCTCCATGACCAGTCAACCACCAAGTCCGCGTCCTGATCGGCCGTGGCGGTTGACGTCCCTATGGAAAGGGGCAACGCCAGGGATGAAGATGCTCCATCGACCACATTGTTTTGCGGCCCGGTGACGTCTTCCGCCAACGGCCGGCCGGCTGCAGGCAGCGACGCATCGCTTTGCAGATTGAATGTTTCGGCCGGCGAGGCCAGGAAATAGGCCGGCAGCAGGCTGATATATCCACCTGTAACGGAAGGCGATCCGGCTAGGCCGGCGGTTGCAGACTCAGGAACAGGAATAGAGAAGGAAGGAGAAGTAAAAGCCTGATTCGGTAGGGGATTCGTGTCGCGAGCTTGAACCGGGCCAGCGCCGGCGAACGAAGAGACCACAAAAGCTACTACCACTATCACACTGATAGTCGACAGCTGTCTGCGTTTCATGGATATGCTCCTTGTTCCGGCAATAGAAGTGGTTGTCCGGGCGGCCACCCGATCCACTGCCTCGTTCCCGGCTGGATCGCTACGGTCGGGCACGAGATAGACAGGTAGGGCGCCGTACCTATAGGCCCATAACGCGTGGGGGCATTTTCACTTGATTCACAACAAATCGCTAGTGATTCTACGTCAACAAAATAGCAACACTGATTGAGGCCTGGCTTCAGGTAAGTATGGCTACGAAAGCGATCCGCAATACCTCGTTAAGCGGAGCAGACTCAGTTACGGCCAACAGCAACATAACCCTCACTGATCGGCTTGCAGGAAAAGTAATACGGCCATCACGCGCGGGTTGTGGGCGGCTTCGGACGTCAACCCCAATTTTCCAAATATGTTGTTGACGTGGCTTTCCACCGTTCGCTCGCTGATCGACAACTTGCGCGCGATGCTGATGTTGGTATAGCCTTCCGCCATCAAACCCAAAACCTCCAACTCGCGAGGCGTCAAGCTGCTGAATTGCGAATCGGGAGCGGCCGAAGCAAGACGGATCAACTCGTCCTGGATCTCGGGGGCCAGAATTGCCCCGCCCTCGGCCACCACCTGAATGGCGCGGGCCAGCTCCTGTGGCTCACTCAAGGTCGTTTTCAGCAGGTAGGCTTTGCCGGCCGTGCCGCTACGCAAGAACTTCTCTGCATATTGACGTTGGCTATAATGAGAGAATAGCAAAACTCCCACGTGGGGTGAGGCCTGGCGGATCTGTTCTGCAGCCTGAATGCCGTTTAGGTTGGGCATCTGGATATCTAACATCACCACGTCGGGCTGTAGCCGGGCCGCCGCTTCGACGGCCGCTTTTCCATCGGCTACCGCCTCCAGCACCTCAATATTGGCTATCTCTCTCAGCGCATGGACATAGGTTTCTCGCAAGATTGTCTGGTCTTCTGCGATCAAGACTCGGATGGGCGCCATACCGTTGTCTCCTTCGTCCAGTGTGGCAAAAACGTAACTGAAAGAACAAAAGCGTGCAGCAGAACACAGATATGTCTAGTATAACACGTGGCGAACATATCTGCAATGGTTTTTAGGTACTAAATACCTCTAAAAACGGTCCTGGAGAGTATTGTTTTGCCCCAACCGGTGCTCCAAAAGAACTCGTGGCAAGGTAGATTAGCTTGCCAGATCGGCCATTCCGTGTTAACACCTAGACATATTGCAAGCTGTTACCGTTGTTTATGTTAGGGAATATTGATAAAATACAGTTGAACCCTCATAAGCACGGGGAGTAGCCTGTTACTAAAATATTTGCTCGACAACGTCTAACCACCTAAGAACTGAAGTGGACCCGGTGAAGGCCGGGGCAATGTCTGCAAGGAGGTTCATAATGAAATCGTTTGGAAAGCTAGGAAGTGTTCGCTTTGTGCTGCTCGCGTTACTGCTGGTCACCTTGTCAGCTCTCCCTGCGGCAGCCCAGGGACCGGGTGATGAAGGCGGTGACGTGGGAGCCGCGCAAAGTCTGCACGCCGGTTTCTGTGTCAACCCGAACAGCAACAGTGTCGCCGGGCCGGCCTGCCCTGCCGGCACGCCGCAGACTGTACCCTCAAGCGGCACAGCCGTGACTGAGGTGACGGTGTCGGCCGTGGACAATCTGGCTTCGGTGATGATCGCGTTCGACTATAACTCCGATGTCGTACGCGTGAAGGATGTGCTGCCGGGTTCCTTGTTCACCAACCTGACGCCGGGTGTGGATTACACCATGGACAGAGGTAAGATCGGGGGCTACGGTGCGCCGATCGACCCGGTGAATGAGCCGGCGATGCCCGGCCCGGGCGGCTGTGGCGTAAACAGCACCTGTTGGCGCAGTTACGTCAGCATCACCATCTTCAACTTCTCCAGCCACAAGATTCCTTTGTCTGGCAACGGCTCGCTGATCAAGATTTACTGGAACGTACGGCCGGCAGCCTTCGGGGACGACTCGATTGTCACTTTCCCGATCTTGAGCCTGGCGGACAAGAGTGGATCCACCATCTGGCCGTGTCTGCCCAGTGACGGTGTCAACCCCAATCCGTATTGCGGTCCGATGCCGATTGCCTTCCTGCCGCTGAACGTGGCGCCTGACGCCAACCTCGTGGTCGGCAGTCCTTCTACGGCCGGACTGACCTTCCAGGTTGCCCTGGAGGGCGGCAAGCAGCCGGGCGACGATGATCCGAACACCAACTTCCCGACGCCGGAATACTTCACCGACGTGACGGTGGTGGCCGGCCCGTTCGTGGACGTGGCTGACCAGTTCGGCAACATCGTCATCCCCTACTCGACGGCCTACCCGTTGGTGACCGTGAGCCGGCCGGGCTATCTGACCGCTCAGGCGGTGAACGTACGGCCTCACGACGATCTGGGGTTGGTGACCCTGCTGGCCGGTGACGTTACCGGGGACGACGTGGTCAACATCTTCGACCTGACAGTAACCGCCGGTAGCCTGAACGCCCCGGTAGGCAATAGCACAGCGTTGGAGATAATGGACTTCAACGGAGACGGTGTTATCACCATCGCCGACCTGGCCCTGATTGCCAAGAACTACAATATGGCCGGGCCGCGGCCAATGATCGTCATCCCCTAAGTTGGGCCCAGTATCGCTCTAACAACCAGGGCCGCCCTTTCAGAGGGCGGCCCTTTCATTTCCCCACAGCGGCGAACGGAAAACTCCGAACTAGCACTTAGTTCCAGGTCATAGCTGTTACGGTCAACAATTCCGCGCTATCCCTCTTGAGAGACGAGCCCGTCTATACTATCATTATGTCAGACACTGAATAGGTGTACTGTTTCGGTATTTAGGAGGTCTCCAATGGGAAAAACAAGAACGATCAGTCTGTTACGAGGTCTAGGTGCTCTGTTCATTGCGATCGCCATGTTAACCCTGCTTTTCCCCTCGCCGGTGGCGCAGGCTCGTCCGCCCGAGCAGGCGGGTGACGAACCTGGTTTTGTCAGCGCTACCTACGTTGCTCCGGATGGAAGTGCTACCATCCAGTCCCAAGAAACCCGCCTGGCGCCCGACTATATGGTCGCCAATGGCACGCTGGAGGGCCTGGAATTGACCGCATCCGGTCTCACCCTGGCCGCCGGCCAGAACGTGGGCGTTTACACCTCTAATACCATCCAATCACCCCTGGGTTCGACCAGTGACATTGCGCCCACCTGGGCGGCCGATCTGCCGGCCGGTAGTCAACTGCAGGTGGAAACCCGCCTGTTCCAGGCCGGCAGCCCAAGTGATTGGGCGACAAATCCGGAAGCATTTTATCCCGTGCGCGATAACGAACACGGCGGAAGCCTGATCTGGGTGGGCGGCGGCCAGGTCGGCCTGCAGTATCGCATCACCCTGCAGCGGGCGGCCGACGGAACCGCGCCGATTCTGCGCAGCCTGACCCTGACCTTCAACGACACGGACCAGGGACCGGACTCGGCGACTATCGCCAGCCAGATGGACAGCGTGGCTGCGTCGATGGACGTTTGCCCGGCGCCCAAGCCGCCGGTAGTGCCACGCACGGCCTGGGGCTGCCCCGATGGGGAAACCAGCCCGCGCCGGCCGCCGATCTATGCCCCGGTCACCCACGTGGTAATCCACCACACGGCGACCCCCAACGCGCCCTATCAAGACTGGGCCCAGGTAGTGCGGTCGGTCTGGAACTACCACGCCAATATCCTGTGGTGGGGTGACGTCGGTTACAACTACCTGATTGATCCCAACGGCGTCATTTACGAAGGCCGCGCCGGTGGTGATGACGTGGTCGGCATCCACGATACGGTCAACGACGGCTCAATGGGTCTCGGCTTCATCGGTTGCTACGGCAACTGCAACTACCTGGGGCTGTCGAATGCGCAACCCAGTACGGCCATGCTCAACAGCGGCGTCGCACTGATGGCCTGGAAACTGGGCCAGAAGGGCGTAGACCCCTACGGCGTCACGCCTTACGACGGCGCCGGAATGCTGCCGGCCATTGCCGGCGGCCGTGACGTGGCCGCCACCTTCTCACCCGGAGACTATCTGTACGATAAGCTGCCCTGGCTGCGCGATGCGACCGCCCAGAGGATCGATTGCGGCGGCGGCAACGCCTGCCGTTTCTCGAACGTGGAGTTCGACAAAGACCAATACGCTCCCGGAGAACCCATCTACTTGACCGTCAAGCTCGAGGACGCTCTGGGCAACCCGTTGCCGGGTGCCAACGTCCAGGCCATAGTCACGCGAGCAGCCGAGGCCAGTGGTTCCAACGCCTTCAATCTGGTTGACCTGACCGGTTACTATCAGGGTAGCTACGCCGATACCCAGCTGCCTGGCACGTACATCTTCGACATCAATGCCAGCGACCCAAGCGGGCAACGCTTCGCACCTTGCACGGCCAGCGTGAGCACCTCAGTCGGCGGCAGCCCCATTCCAGGCGGCGCGCTGATCAAGGCTGAACCCGAGCACCTGGTCACCTCGTGGTGCAGTTTCCAGGCGAGCACCGCCGTGAGCGTCTACAACGTGTCCGACCTGCGGTCGATCTACCTGGAAATTGACTACGATCCGAACATCATCCAGGTGGTAGACGCAGATACCTACCAGTGGGGCGTGCAGGTTCGCCTGGATGGTGGCTTTGTGGGGCGACCGACGACGGTGCTGCAAAACGAGGTGGATACCGCCCGGGGGCACATCGTCTTCGAAGCCTCGATGCTCAGCAGCCAAAATATCCAGGGCGACGCCGGCCTGATCATCATCGACTGGCGCCCACAACTGCCCGGCATCAGCCCGGTGACCATCACGCGGGCCGAATTTCGAACCGCGTCGGGCCAGGTGATTGTCCCGGCTATGGAAAGTGCCACGGTCGAAATCGTGCCCGACTGTCTGATGGGAACGATCTACCTGCAGGGTCGCGCCGACGCCAGTGGAGTCACCGTAACCAGCGCCAGCGGAGCGCAGGTTCAGACCGATGCTGAAGGCAACTTCTCGTTAGCCGGCCAAGGTCCCATCACCGTCCAACACCCGGGTTACCTGGGCGCCGTGGCGGACACCGCAATGGCCGGTCAATCGGGCACCGAGGGCAATTCACTGGGCTCGATCACTTTGCTGGCCGGCGATCTCAACCAGGACAACGTGATAAATATCTTCGACCTGGCCCTGATTGCCAGCCAACTGGACACCCAAAATACCATCTCCGATCTGAATGCGGACGGCACAGTAAACATTATGGATGTGGCCCTGATCGCCAGCAATTTCGGCCAGCAGGGGCCGCAGGAAGATTGGCAATAGCAGGTCAGTGCAGGCCTGAAAGTTAGATAAACAGTCCCCCGGTAGCGACGCTACCGGGGGACTGTTTCTTCAACAGGCTGTTGCCGGCAGCTCTAGTCTTCGAACAACCCCAAATCCTCCACAGCGTCTGTTCTGACCCATAACGTCAACATTTGGCCCTCGTCCACCTTTTGCCAACGGGCAGCTACAATTTCGGCTTCCGTGCGTTCAAACGCGGCGATCCCGTCAATCGCAGGGCGTGGATAATCCAAAAAGGCCGGTCTTCCCTGCTGCCAGGCGTTGGAACAACGGTCCACCAATCCCTGGCCGTCCAACGTGCGCATCTGGCAGGTGGCCACCATCACCCATTCGGGGCCCTCCGCCAAAGAGGCCGTCCACGGTTTGTTGACCGTCGAGAATTCGGGTGGAGGGCCTTCGACGATGGTTATGTAGGCTGCCTCACTATTCGAGCGTTTTTTCCTAGACATATTTCCAGCTCTCGCAAATGAGTGGTCACCGCAAACTGTTTGCAGCGGGATATTAGTCTGCTCCCAGGCCGGCTACACGGCCCACGCAGATCAGTTGGCACGCAGGTAGCCGTTTTGTCGGAACCAGGCCAACGTATCGCGGACCGTATCGGGAAACGGCCGCGAGGTATGTCCCAATTCGCGTTGCGCCTTGGAACTGTCCAATGGCTGCCAGTAGTCAATTGCTTCCAAAACGTCCCCGCCCAGAATTCCCAGTTGCCCGGCCAGTTTGCCCAACAGGCGAACGACAACCGGGGACACGGGCAACCACGGCGGCCGCCGCGATGCCTCCTGCGCGGCCACTGTAAGCAAATGACGGAAAGTCATATTCTCGCCGCCCAATATGTAGCGCTCACCGGTCTTGCCGCGCTCGACCGCACTGACGTGGCTGGCAGCCACATCACGCACGTCAACAGCGTTGTGGTTTCCGGTCACATAAATGGGCAACAAGCCGCGGGCGACGTTGATCAATAGCAGACCGCTGGTGGGTTTGACATCTCCCGGCCCGAAAACGGCCGACGGGCAGAGCGCCACAACCGGCAAACCGGAGGCCAAGGCCGCCTGCTCCATCACACTTTTTACATCGAAATACAAGACGGGAACGCTGCCGAGCGCATACACGTCGATCTCGTTGGCCAGTCGCCCTTCTTGCGCCGGGTGCCCAATGGTGCTCAGTGAACTGGTATAAACAAGAAGGTCCGGTTTGGCGCGCCGAAAGGCTTCCAGCACCGTGTCCATTTGGCGCCGCGCCTTGTGTATTTGACTCGCCTTGTTGCGGCTGGACACCGGATAGTACGCCGCAGCGTGGAAAACCACGTCGCAACCGCGCATGGCATAGGTCAACGTCTCCAGATCGGCGATGTCGGCCTGTATCCAGCCTATCTTGCCTGCCGCCGCCAGATCGGCGATGGCGCCGGTGCGCTTGGCGTTACGTCGCAATGCCTGGACCTGCCAGTTTGCCTCCGTCAAGGCCCGTGCTATTGCTCCGCCGATGAAACCGGTCGCTCCGAGTACCAGTGCCCGCATCAAATCACCCAGTGCCGTTGGTATAGTCAAACACGACCTTGATCGCGCCGGTGCGCTTGTCGCCAGACACGTCTATCGCGTGCCGCCAATCACCCAACGGGAAACGATGGGTGATGAATTCGTCCGTCAGCAGTTTTCCCTGGCGGATAAGGTCTATCACGATATCATAGGTATGGCGCAGCTCACCCTGCCATGGTTCAACACCGTGGGCGAACACACCCGTCAGATCGACTTCCTGATACCAAATTGGGTTGAGATCCAGTTTGAATCGCTTGAGTTTGACGCCAATCAGCACCACGCTGCCGCCCGCTCGAACCAAGCGAATACTGTCCTGGAGACTGGCGGCGGTACCAACACAATCGTAGACGGCATCAAACCCGCCCAGAAGCATTCGGTTGTGAAACAACCCCTCGTACAAGTGGGCATCGGTGATGCGGACCGCGGCCTCATAGTTGTCTTCACCGTTAATGATTTCATCCGCCCCCAATCGCCGCGCCATCTCCGACTGGTGAGGATAACGTGTTTTGATGGAGACGTGACATTCCGGTGCCAGCGCCTTCAGGCACTGCAACATGTTGAGGCCGACGATGCCAGCGCCCAATACAAATACCTTGTCTCCCGGCTTGGGCGTGCGTCTAATGACCGCGCGGACCCCGGTGCTGATCGGCTCGATCATCATGGCTTGATCGTCCGTCAGGTCATCCGGCACCTTATAAACCTCGGTCTCGTGGGCCGTAAAGCCATCGCCCCAACCACCACCGACGCCAAAAGACCCTTTGCCGGCCGAATTGTTTTCACAGCGCACGTAGTCTCCCTCGGCGCAAAAACGGCAGGGAGGGTCAATCTCCTGGCTGAGACAGGTTGGCCCTTGAAAACGCGAGTCCATGATTACCCGATCGTCTGCCGACAGCCGGGTCACCTCAGGGCCTACCTCGGTCACGCGCCCGAGCACCTCATGACCGAGGTAGTAACGCGGGTACCCAGGAACGGGCTCTTGGGCGATACCCGCCTCGGCATCGGCATAAAACAGGGAAAGATCGCTGGCACAGATTCCGCATTGTAGGTTTTCCACCCGTACCCAGCGGGGTCCGGGCAATTCAGGCTCAGCCATATCCTCATAATGAGACGGTGACAACGGGCTAAAGACAACGCCAGGCCAGATGGGCTTCAGCGCTTTGACAATCAACACTTTGGGTATGTCTTTGTCGACGTAAATGGCACGCATCGTGGTTGTTGAAATCCTCCTGTGACACAACCTTGTCCACTCTGGATTTGGCCCGCCAAATTCGACGTAGGGCACGGCGTACCGTGCCCTACCCCATACATTCACGCGTCAGCCATTGACTTTATTCGATAGCCAAGCCATCTGTGCGCCGCGATGGCGCAGAGAATCGGCAGCCGAGTCATCTACAACCGCTACGTATCCCATTTGCGGAAAACCAGACACGCGTTCTGGCCGCCGAACCCGAAGCAGTTGGTCATAACGGTCTTAACGTCCGCCTGCCGGGCCACATTGGGCACGCAGTCAAGATCGCAGTCAGGGTCTGGTTGTTCATAATTGATGGTCGGCGGAATGTAGCCGGCGTACATGGCCTTGATGGCCGCGACTGCCGAGATCGAGCCGGCCGCACCCACCATATGCCCCACTGCACCTTTCACAGAAGTGAGCGGCGTCTTGTAGGCCACAGCCTCGCCCAACGCGTCTTTGACCGCCCGCGTCTCGATCGGGTCATTCAACTGGGTGCCGGTGCCGTGAGCGATGACCCAGTCCAGTTCGTCGGACGATATGCCGGCATCCTGAATAGCCCCCGCCATCGCTCGCCGGGCCCCGGCACCGTCCGGATCGGGCGCCACCATGTGATAGGCGTCGCAGGTCAGGCAGTATCCCAGAACTTCGGCCAAAATGTCTGCATCCCGCGCCTGGGCGTGCTCCAGAGTCTCCAACATCAGGACAGCCGCTCCCTCACCCACGACAGTCCCGTCGCGATTAGCGGAAAACGGCGCACACGCCTTTTCGGGCTCATCATTGCGCACGGAAAGTGCACCCAGGCGACTGAACCCCGTGATCGCCAGTGGCGTCAGAACCGATTCGGTGCCGCCCGCCACCATAGCATCGGCCACTCCCCAGGAAAGCCGTCGAAAGGCCTCCCCAATGGAGATCGAACCCGTGGCACAGGCGCCCACCGCGGCGTTTACCGGCCCCTTCATTCCCAGCTGAACGGCCAGCATACAGGGAGCAGTATTGATCAAAATAGCAGGTATGAGAGATGGGTTGATTTGGCGAATGCCCCTCGCCTCCAACACCATGCGTTGCTCTTCAATGATACTCTCGCCGCCGAGAGCACTTCCAATATCCGCTCCAATCCTGGTCGCATCTTCCTGGTCCATTACCAATCCAGCCCGAGCAACCGCTTCGTGGCCGGCAGCAAGGGCATAAAGCACAAATTGGGACATGCGCCTGGCTTCACGATGATTCATGAAACCGGAGGGGTCAAACCCTTTGACCGCTGCTGCCATCCTGGTTGGAAGGCCTTCGGTATCAAACGCGGTAATTTCAGTGACGCCCGACTTACCGGCGACAAGGTTTTGCCACGTTGTCTCCACATCGAGACCCAGCGGGGATACCGCACCCAAACCGGTGACGACCACACGGTGCCGACCATTATGTCGGCGGCTATTATCCATCTGCGATCAACCTCCCTGTTGACATCGGGTGTATTTGATGTACAATGACACTGATATATTGGTTTTTTGGCATTCGGGGATCACTCATCTAAACACTCCACCGCAGTCTATATTATCTCGACTGTCTTGTCAAAGTGCTGTTTTCGGCAAACTAAGGTAGGCAAACCCATGGAGCTCACTCCTCGCCAACAATTGTTTCTCGACCGCCTCTACGATCTGTATCGCGAATTCGGCGGTCCGGTGCATTATTCATTGGTGGCCGAGCGCCTCACTGTAAACAAATTCTCCGCCTACGACATGCTCAAGCTCCTGGAAGAAAAGGGAGTCGTTGCCTCGACTTATGCCCTGCGAGATGACAACAGCGGGCCCGGCCGCTCGATGATAGTCTTTTACCCAACACGGGAGGCCATCCGCTATTTGACGCAACTGAAATACGAAGTATTCAGCATGGATGAATGGTATCAGTTCAAAGAAAACCTGCTGAGTAAATTGCGCCAGACGCAGACGAATGGCTACGACAAGGCGGTACGCGAGATTCTTTCGCAACTGCCGGACGTCAAGACACCTATGGCCTACTGTTCAGAAATGATCGGTGTTCTGTTGTTAAACCTGGCAAAAGCGAGCCAGAAAGCAGACCAAACAGGCCTGTCGCGCCGGGTGCGGAATCTGATTGCTGAAGGACAAGCGGGACTGGGAACACTGGCGGGACTCAGTTTAGGCTCCCTGATATCCGGCCAATCGAAAGAGGATCCCTCCATCACCGAAAAACTAACCAAACACACTCGAGAATTCCAGGCTTATCTTGGCGAGTTGAGCGAAGAGAGCGTCAAGCGACTTAGCTCACTGTTGCTGGATGCCCTGAACGTATTTGAGCGCGTCTCGTAACAGAAAGGTACTCGTCCAAATGATCCGTGTCGTTACCGATTCCACCGGCTATTTGCCTCCCGAAATCGTCGCCCAACATCAAATTCGAGTCGTTCCCCTAAACGTACACTTTCCGGACGGCCAGGTATTTCAAGAAGGAATCAATCTGACCAACGATGAGTTCTACGACAAGCTGTCCCGCTGTGCAGGCCTGCCAACCACCTCACAACCGGCGCCGGCACTGTTTCAGCAGGTGTTCGAGGAGCTGACGGAGAATGGAGATCAGGTCATTTGCACCGTGATCTCCAGCAAAATGAGTGGCACCTACCAATCGGCAATTGAGGCCCGCCGCCAATTGCCAAACGCAGACATTATGGTGGTCGATTCATTGAGTGTGGCGACGGGGTTGGGGTTGCTGACGATCACCGCCGCCGAAATGGCCGCAGACGAAAGCCATTCTTTAGAACAGATCGCAACCCGCCTGGAACAAATGAAGCACGAAATCGACGTGATTTTCGTGGTTGATACGCTGGAGTACTTGCAGAAGGGCGGCCGGATAGGTACCGCCGCCGCCCTGGTCGGGACGCTGTTAAAAGTGAAGCCGGTCCTGATTGTGCGCGACGGGATCGTGCAGCCGGTGGACAAGGTACGTAGTCGCCGCAAAGCGCTGCAGCGCCTCGTGGACGAGTTTGCCAACCGGGCGGGCGCAGCCGACCGTACTCCCCAGATATTCCTGCTTCACGCCCAGGCAGCCGACGATATGAACGAAATTGCCGACCAGTTGCGGAATCGTTTGAAATGCTCTAGAATCATGGCCACGGAGGTGGGGGCTATCGTTGGCACCCACGCAGGACCGGGAGTTGTGGGCGGGGCGATTTGTCCTGGCGCCGTGCCGGTGAAGATGCCAGAACTCTATAGTCAGGAACTGGGAGTTCCCTTGCCGGCTTAGGCAGTAGTTTTTTCAGGTTGATAGCCGAGAGCCATCTCACTTTTCCCGAGATGGCTCTCTGTTTTTGAATTAACGTAACCATCTTGAGTTCGCGGTGTTCTATTCTGTAGACGCCGTGACGCTCGCCAAGCGAGTAAACGGTATGTCAATCGACGAAGTAGTACTGGTCGAACAGGCAAAGACCAACCCGGAAGCATTCGGCATCCTGTACGAGCGGTACGCCAACAGAATATACAATTATATATATTTCAGGGTGGGCAACCACTACGACGCTGAAGATCTGACGTCGCGCACGTTCCATCGCGCGTTGGATCACATCGGGAACTACAAGCATCGGGGGGCTCCCTTTTCAGCCTGGCTGTACCGTATTGCGCATAATCTGATGGCCAATTGGCATCGCGACCGGCAACGCCACCCAATTGTGTCCATCGAAGATACGGTGCTCAAAGCCAAACACGACGAAGAACCGCCCCTGATCACCGAACAGCGTGAGGAGAAAGAAGAGCTCTTGGCGGCTATCCGTTGCTTGCCATCGGACCGCCAGGAACTGTTAATGCTAAAATTTGTTGAAGGTATGTCCAATGCAGAGGTCGGTCGCGTTATGGGCCGGAGTGAAGGCGCGATAAAGTCTCTTTACTTCCGCACCCTTGTGTCACTGCGACAGATTGTCGAGAACGGGGGCCATTCTAATCACGACTCGGGTTAGAAACCGGTCACACGCCAGGCAACCGGGGCACTGCCTCAACGGAGCGTAAGGGGTCGTAATTATGCGTAAAGCGAAAATCGCCAATCTGGTCAACGGCTATGCCGATCAGTTGATAGGTATACGGGCTGACGATCCTCTGGCCGAGCTTTCTGGCAAGCAACTGGCGGAGATTGAAACGTTTTTGCAGTTGTCTCGACAACTGCACGAAACCATCAAACCGACGCATCCCGATCCGGTGTTTCGAGCCCGGCTCAAAGGCGAACTCATGACCGCCATTGGTAGCCGAAGCGAGGAGCGGGAAATGGCCATAATTAAGGCGGCCGCCAACCCACATCGTTGGGTATGGGTAGGAGCAGCCGCCGGCTCGATGGTATTGTCTGTCGCCGGCGTAATCGCCGCGCTTCTGCTGCACCAACGGGCAGTCGCCCAAACCAAGGCCTGATTCCATACCGGCCGGATTTAGGGCCGGCTTTATAGGACAGCCGCTGGCGCTGTGTCAGCACCGAGCCGTACTGAGCGGTTGTCTGGCACGCAACAGAACAAAAAAGGGCGGAGCACTGATTGTGCTCCGCCTTTCTGTTTTTCAAGCGTGCCGTCTCCGGCATTCACCCCAGGCGTTGCCAGGTTTGTGAGTTCCCATCCGACGACGTCTCGGCTTCTCCGACGACCTTGAACCCTCGCGGGGCCGGCAGGTACATTTCCTGCGGATCGTAGGGATACAAACCACGGGCACCATAATCGGGACGATTGACCGTCGAACCCCCCGGGTTGACAACAACAACCGGCGGAAACTGGTTGCCCATGCCCATCGGCGCATACCGCCTGCCGCCGGCATCCAGCTCCACATCACGACGACTTGTGGCCCAGATTATCAGCAAGCTGGTCGGTATGCTGGCGACCACCCCACAGGTAACGCCAACCACCACGGCCATGGCGTCAGAACTCATGCGGCTGCCGACCACAATTGCCAACGCAACCACAAATATCGCACCCAGCAGAATCAGTACCCGTTTCATAAAAATCCTCCTTAGACAGTTTTAAGCCCCAACCGGCTGTATGTTGTCGGGCGAATCGTTCGCCGGTGAATTGACCACCTTCGACACACGGTAGGCCTCCATGGGCGTTGCCGTGTAGGGAACCAACAGCGAGCGCAGACGGTCAAGATCTGGATACCCGGGATCCAGCCACGCCTGCCGCAGGGCCTCGGGCAAAATGACCGGCATCCGGTTATGGATCGGCGCGACGGTGTCGTTGGCGTCGGTGGTGATGATGGTACACGACGTGACGGTATTGTTTTGCTCGTCCGACCAGACCTCGTACAGGCCGGCCATACCAAACACCTGCTGTGACTTAAGCCGCACGAACATGGGTATCTTCTCACCACCGCCGTGCTGCCACTCGTAGAAGCCATCGGCGACGACGAGGCAGCGTTGGTGACGAAAGGCGTGTCGGAAACTGGGCTTCTCGTGAACGGTCTCAGCTCGGGCGTTAATCAGTTTGGCACCTATGCTACGGTCCTTGGCCCAGGAAGGTATCAACCCCCAAACCATGTCCTCCAACCATAGGTTGCCCTTGCGCTGGGTCACCACAGCTACCGGCTGCGTAGGTGCAACGTTGTAGCGCGGTTGGAGGTCAAGTTGGACCTGTTGGACGTGAAACTCCTTCACGATATCATCCAGCGAGCTGAAGAGTACAAAACGACCACACATTTTGGCGCCTCCAATCTAAGACGACGTGAGGGGCAATTCACCGCTGATACGCGGCGAGCCTGGCGACCCAATCTGACCCAAGTCTTCCCCGATACCTCCGGCCACAGTACAACTTTCGGCGTCTCCCGTCAAGGCCGGCGGCAACAACGCACGCAGACGCCTCTCAGGTTCCATAGCCCGAACGGCGGCCGTGATCTCGTCGTTGGTGACGTAAGCGGCCTGGAAGCGGATGACCTCACCTTTGATGACCAGCAGGAAATCACCCCGGCCGGTCAATCGTTCGGCGCCCACCCCCT
>CAZHBM010000047.1:0-5756 GCA_964529945.1 uncultured Anaerolineales bacterium
AACGTCTCCTTGCCAAGGAGAAGGTCGTGGGTTCGAATCCCATCGCCCGCTCTTTTGTTGCCGGTCCATCGGGACCGGATGTTTCTCTATATTGTCGGATCTCGTTTCGGCTGAGATCTCCAGCATTATCTGCTGTATCCGGTGAACCACGACAGGATCAATGTCGGCCATTCATACGTGCGTAGCAGAAGACCTGGGGATCTTTTTTTTTGCTATCACTATAGCAAGGAGGGATATGATCGTGCCTGAGACTGTAATTGTTGAAGAAACACCTGTGCCAGCTCTACCTAGACTGGGCGCCCCGGCCCCATTGTTCGAAGCAGCAACCACTCAGGGTACCCTGAAACTGGAAGACTTCCGCGGCAGTTGGCTGATTTTGTTCTCACACCCGGCCGACTTCACGCCGGTGTGCACTACCGAGTTTGTGGCCTTCGCCAAAATCGCCCCACAACTCAAAGAACGCAATGTGGAGCTGATGGGATTGAGCATCGACAGCACCTACTCGCACATCGAATGGGTGCGCAACATTGAGAGAAATTTCGGCGTCAAGATCCCCTTCCCGGTTATTGCAGATCTGAACAAGGAAGTGGCCACCCTGTACGGCATGGTGATGCCGGGCGAGAGCACAACCGAGACCAGTCGCTGCGTATTTGTCATTGATCCGGACGGCATGGTGCGCGCGATGATCTATTACCCGCTGACCACCGGCCGCAACATGGACGAGATTTTGCGCTTGATCGATGCACTTCAGGCCCACGACAAATACAAAATTGCCACGCCGGCCAATTGGCGACCGGGCGACAAGGTGATTGTGCCGCCGCCGACCACTGCCGAGGACGCGGAAATCCGAATGGATGCCGGGTATGAGTGCAAGGACTGGTACTTCTGCATGAAGGATCTCAAATAGTCTGGATAGGGAGAGACGACAATGCCTTGTGTTAGGGATGACGGCAGTTTGACTGTGACGGCGATCAAGATTATGACGGCCATCCGACAGCCGGTTACCATGGAAGACGTGGCCGTGGCCGCCAGTATGCCTCTCTTCCGCGTTCGCAGCAGCGTGCGGCAACTGGAAGACGCGGGCCTGGTCGAGTCCCAAGGCGGCAAATACACTCGGACGGCTGAGGGCGAAAAGAGACTGGCCGCCCAGACATAGCCGGTTTTGCCTGTTGTTTTACACTTGGGGGGCGTTCTGGACGCCCCCCTTTTTGTTTGCCCGGCGTCCCTAAACCGGGTAAGACATTGTGGGTGTGCCCCAAATCTTTTGTTGGAGAATTTGGACCAAGCCAAGGCCTGGCTGCCAAGGTGAACAGCGCTTTGAGAAGCGCTTACAGTCAGGTAGTATGAAGAGACAAAACCGGGCGCCGACTCTCTTGGCCGTCAACCAAGAAAATGGGACACACCCGGAGATAACGTTATCGTTGAACAATTTTACATAGTGTGATATAATACCGCTGAATAAGGTCACACACCGCCTCACCAGCGGAGAGCTTCCGTCAGGCCGTGCGCCAAGTTATCCACAATCTTTGTGTGGATAAGTGGCGGTATGCTGTGGATAACCGCCGCCTGGTGTGGATAACCGGCCGGAGTTTATCCTTGTGCCAACTTAGCCGTGACCAGGCATCCACTGCCGGTCAGGAGGAGGAGCCGATGCGAAATCCCGCCGAAGTGGCTCTTAGAAAGAAGATATTGGGCGTGTTGCTGCGGCACGCCAGGCTGCGGGCCAATCTGACGCTGAAAGACGTCGCCCAAATCACCGGCTTCCCGAGCAGCGCCGTGTCGGACTATGAATATGGCCGGCGCGACATCGCGCTCACGCATCTGGAAGTGCTGGCGCACACCTATCGCGTACCGGTGGCCTACTTCTGGACAGACAGGTCGCTGCCGGAAGACGAGGACCGCAAACTGCCGACCGAACAAGCCCTGGCGCTTCGCCAACGCATTATTGGGGTACTGCTGCGCCAGGCCCGCCAGGATGCCGGTTACTCGCAAAGCGACCTGGGCGAAGCGTTGGACTGTACGCCGGCTCGCATCGCCAGTTACGAGTTCGGCAGAGCTGAAATTCCCTTGACCGAACTCGAGATCCTGGCCGAGTTCCTCAACGTTCCGCTGTCCTACTTCCTTGACGAGGGCATCGAGCCGCAGGGCGAGGCAATCGCCGGCATTGAAGAGATGAAAGACTTGTCGGCTTTGCCCGAAGACGTCCGCCGTTTCGTGCGCCAGCCGAGTAACCTGCTATTCGTGCGCGTGGCGATGCAATTGAGCAAGCTGCCGGCCAGCACGTTGCGGAGCCTTGGTGAGGGCATTCTGGACATCACCTATTAATGCATATCGTCGCTGTGCAGCGCCTGTCCGCCGGGCATCTTGCCCTTTGGTCGACCGAGAGGCCGGCCTCTGGATCAGGGGGTCATCTTGAACGAAGCTAACAAACTGCACGAACGAGGAATCGCCCGTTATCGCGCCGGGGACCTGGACCAGGCGGTAGACCTGCTCACCCAGGCCCACGCAGCCGCCTCGGCCGCCGGAGATGAGAAGCAGGCCGCCGAGATCCTCAATGACGTTGCTGTGGTGCGACGTGAATTGGGCCAACTGAGCCAGGCAGCCGAAATCCTCACCCAGACCTACCAACGATTTGCCGAACTGGGCGACATCAAAGGCCAGGCCCAGGCCACCGGCAATCTGGCCAACGTGCTCGAAGCCCAGGAGAAGCACGAAGAGGCGGCCGAAGCGTACCGCCAGTCGGCCAAGATGTTTGAGGAAATCGGGGAGAGCGATCTGGCAATGTACTCCTGGCAGGCGTTGAGCCGGCTACACATGAAACAAAAAGACTGGCTGCCGGCCATGGCCGCCTACGAGGAAGGCATCGAGAATATGCCCGACGGCTCGGTCAAAAAAGGGTTGCTGCAACGGATCGTGCAGTTGCCCGGTCAATGGCTGGCCGGCCGCCGCTGACACGCCCGAGGGCCTTCGCCGGCCGATTCTATCATGGCGTCACTTGCTGAAAGACCACCCAGTAGGAGTAGTGCCCCTGGCACAACAGGCCGCTGCAACTGGCCTCATCGCGGCAGTACCCGGAACCCACCAGCCACGAAACCGGAATCTCCCACGTATTGGTGCTCAACAGGGGCGTCTGCTCGCTGACGGCCAGGTGACCGGCCGGCGCCTCCATCACCCGTAGCCGGGTGCCGTTGTTGAACAAGCTCACCTCGGCCAGCTTCGTGCCCCAGTTGAAGAAAGGCTCGTACTTCTCACCCGTGGTAACCCGGAAGTTGTTCTGCGGCAGATCTCCTACCACAGCGCCCAGCAGCGGTTGCCCGGCCGAGTCCAACACCGACAAAAAGACGTGATGGTTGCCCATGCAGCCCCCATTTTCGGCAATGCTCAACATACGCACGGTTTTGAGTTTGAAGAATGTCATTGCCGCGCCGGGCGAAGCGGTCGCGGTCGGCGTGGGTGTGGGCACGTCGGTCGGTGCCGACGGGATGGTTGCCGTTGCCGTCGGCGTTGGCCACGGCAGAGGGGTGGGTGTTGACGTTGGCAGCGGATATGGGGTAAAGGTCGGCGTAGGATAGACAACCGGTGTTGGCGTGGGATAAGGGATCAAGGTGGCCGTTGGTGAAGGCATTGCCGCCACGTCCAGCTTGGCCCCATCGATGTATCCCAGGTTGAGTTGGTCGGGCCCCAACTCCTGGCCTCTATTCTCAACCTGCACAAATACGGTCACCTGATTCGCGGAAGCCGCCACAGCCTGGGTAACCAGCAGCGACCACTGTTTGTCAACGCCGCTCCAGTCGCTCCAAACGACACTGGCGGCGGCGTAATTGGTGCCGCCGGTTGGATCAATGCCGACTCGTTTGAATATCAGATCCTGGCCCAATTGACCGGTCGGCCCTTGCCAGAGGGTGGTCACATTGGCCGAGAAAACATACGCCTGTCCGGCCTGGACCGGAGAGGTCTGGTACAAGACGAATTTGAAAGCTGACGCAGAGGCAAGCGCCTGGGACAAATACCCGTCGGCGTAGTAGTTGGCATAGGGTAAGCCGTATTGTTTGGCCCTGAAAAGCCCCAGCGTGTGGCTGTCGAGGAAATGCAGCCCGTTTCCCTGCTCCACTGCCACGTTCCACCCGACGCCAATCCGTTCAGGATAGCCCGACCAGGTGCGTGCTGTCCCGCCATCCAGCAAAGGTTGGAAGCGATCGAACCTGCCGTTCACCAGCGGTCCGGCGGCCAGGCTTGCCCGGGGACTGGTCAGGGGCAACCATATAGTGCATAATAAAAGGAGTAGGACTGGTCCGAGCTTTCGGATGTTAATTCGCACGTGCACAACCCCCAATAATACTAAAACTCGCCACTCTCACCCTTGAGTTTATCAGGTGACCGTCGCCAAATCAACGAGGGGAGTGCGGAAAACGGCCTGCACAATACTACGGAGCGTGCCTGCGTGATAACCAGCACGCGCCAGATAGTCGGGTTGGGATGGAAAAGGGCGTGTCACAAATCTGTTGCGGGAGAAACTGGACCGAGCCCAGACTTGGCTGCCAAGTAGATTCGTGAGAGACGACTCACTTTATGTTTTAGCAAGCACATAGAATCAGGTAGTATTTTTGTTTCTTGTGGGCAGAAGGTCTTTCAACCACCGGCAATAAGAGATAGAACCGGCCGGCGACTCACACGGCCATCTACCAAGAAAATGGGACACACCCGATGGAAAAACGACTCTTGACAACAACCCGCTTTCATGTAATAATGTGGTGGCATGGTTATATGATAAGTTGGACGAAAACCATGGATTTCCTCTTGAAAGTCACAATGCGCCGAGCTGTGATAGGCGCCTTTTTTCGTTAGTGCTTGAAGCAACCTGAGATTGTTTTTGTTTTCCAGCACAGGGCAGGCACACTCTCACAAACAGGCAGGATATCCCTTGTGCGCAAGATAGAACCTCGGCCGCTTCCCTTAGAAGTAGCCAGCAGATTTCTAGAACAGGTCGTCGGCGGAGACTATCCCCCCGGTTCGATGCTGCCTCCCGAAAACGATTTGGCCCAGTCCTTCGATGTGAGCCGTATCGTTGTCCGCGAAGCAATGCGCATTCTTGGCACCAAAGGTGTCGTGCAGGTCCGCCAGGGTCGCAATACGATGGTCAGCCCCCTCGAAGATTGGAATCATCTAGACCCCCAGATCCTACGCGCCCTGTTCCAGGCCAAGAAATTGGGCAAACTGACTCAAGAGCTGGTCGAAATGCGTACAATCTTGGAGGTCGAGGCAGCCGGATTGGCGGCTCAACGTGCGACCGACGAAGATATTGCCGCGCTGAGTTCCCTCTTGTTGGCAATGCGGGCTGAACCCACAAGGGGAAAAGAGTACCTCACATTGGAAAACCAATTTCACATGCGGGTTTGGCAAACTTCGCGAAACGTGTTTCTGGTACAGATGTTGAGCAATTTTAATGAAGTCTTCGAGGCCGTAAAGCAGATCTGCCTGGAGGCAACGCTGCCCGACTGGGATGAAGATCACGTTCACCTGGTCGAAGCCATTGTACGCCACGACCCGGTTGCGGCGCGGCGAGCCATGAAGTCAGATATTACGCGTTTCGAACAGCAGTTTACATTGCTGCTAAAAAATGGGCCGGACCCTATGGTGAAAATGAGGAACCTGGCCTCGTCTCGGTAACCTTTGCTGAACGCGGCCACCGGCCGGCGCTGGCATCAAATCGGACAAGAATTTTTATCGCTATCGGAAAGGAGTCGCCCGGACGTTAC
>CAZHBM010000047.1:5766-14049 GCA_964529945.1 uncultured Anaerolineales bacterium
GCTGGTGGGTGCCCTGCTGGTCGGTTTGAGCGCGGCCAAAGCTATGGCCTATGCACTACCGAAAACATGAGCCTTGGCTCTATCTGACCCCAATGTTCCTGGCCTTGCTCTTCGTCTTTGGTTATCCATTGGTGGAGCTCATTTATCTCAGCGTGCACCGCACACAGAAGGGCCAAGCCATCTTCATCGGTCTCAAGAACTATGCCACTCTGTTCAAAGACGATATCTTCCTTAAGGCCATCCAGAACAACCTGACACTGGTTTTGAGCGTGCCCGTCATGGTTGCCATCGCCCTGTTGTTGGCCATCTTTCTCTTCGAACGTATCCGCGGCTGGAAACTGTATCAAACGACCCTCTTCATGCCCTATCTCTTGCCAATCGTGGTCGTGGGTCTCATATTCTCCTACATTTTCCAGCTCAGCGGCGTCCTGAACGAGTTTCTGACTTCGATCGGACTGGAAAGGCTGGCCCTCGACTGGCTGGGCAGTACCAAATATGCGCTTTGGACCGTCATGTTCGTCGTTATCTGGAAGGAAGTTGGCCTGGGCGTCGTTCTCTTCCTGGCCCGGCTCATGTCGGTTGAGGAAGAGCTCTTCGACGCCGCCAAGATCGACGGCGCCAATTGGTGGCAACTGCAGTGGTTTATCACTATCCCCCAGCTGTCCGCCGTCCTCGAGTTTTTTACCGTCATTTCCGTCATCACGATGTTGTCCTGGGTGTTCAACTACGTCTTCGTGATGACTTCCGGCGGCCCAGGCAATTCGACTATGGTGACCGAGCTGTATGTCTACCTCCAAGGCTTCCGCTATCACCAGATGAATATTGCCGCCGCCACCTCAGTGCTTATCCTGTTGGTGACCGGCGTTCTCATTTTCGTGCAGTTTCGCCTGCGTGAGCGCGAAGGAGAGGAGACTATCGCATGACTACGTCCCAACGCATCTCACACATTATCGGTACGGTTACGCGGCAGGCAGTGGTTATCTTTGCCACCCTGCTGTCCCTATTCCCGGTCTACTTTATGACCGTCTCATCTTTCAAGACCAAGTCCGAATACATTGCCAACAAATTCGGGTTGCCTCTGGCGCTGAATTTTGATAATTTCACCACCGCCTTCGCGGGTGAGAAATTCTTCATCCGCTTCGCCAACAGCACCATCCTGACCGGCGGGTCGGTAATCTTGTCACTGCTGATCGCCTGCCTGGCGGCGTATGCTTTTGCCCGTATGGAGTTCCGCGGCAAAAAGGTCATCTTCAACATCCTTTTGTCGCTGATGGTCGTGCCGCCGGTGGTGGTCGTCGTTCCGCTCTTCGTGTCGATGGTCAAGCTCAAGATGGTGAACACCTACTACGGCACCATCCTGATCTACTCGGGTCTGATGTTACCATTTTCCACCTACCTGATGACCAACTTTTTCCGCACCATACCGCACGAAATTATGGACGCGGCCCGGATCGACGGTTGTTCCAACCTGGGCGTCTTCTGGCGCATCATGATGCCGCTGTCCGCGCCGGCGATGATCACCCTGATCGTCGTCAACGCGATGTGGGCCTGGAACGAGCTGCTGATCGCCCTGGTCTTTATGCAGAAGGATAACCTCAAAACACTGATGGTCGGTATCGCGGCGCTGCGTTCAAAGAACTACGTCGACATACCGGCGACGATGGCCGGAATGCTCATTGCCACCATCCCGCTACTGATCCTGTATATCTTCGGCCAGAAGTACTTTATCCGCGGTCTCACCGCCGGCGCCGTGAAGTAGCGCAGCAACGTTCAATGTTTCTTAGTTGCCGGGAGGACAGTCTATGAGTGTGCCGACAACGAGCAGGTGTAGTGTTTCCGAACGCATACTGGGCAAGTCGTTTCGCGCCATCCAGATCGAGAACGATTTGATCGCCGTTACGGTCTTGGTCGACAAGGGCGCCGATATCTACCAGTTCATCTACAAGCCGCGCCAGTTGGACGTACTATGGAAGACCCCCTGGGGGATCAACGACCGCAGCCGGGGAACCCAAACCAACTTCAGTTCCGAGGCTGCCTGGCTGGAGACCTATCCGGGTGGGTGGCAGGACATCTTTCCCAACGGCGGAGACGCCTGTTTCTACAAGGGCGTCGAGCTAAACTTCCACGGCGAGGCCTCGACGACGGCGTGGGATTATGCTGTGAAGTCTATGAGCGATCAGGCGGCCGAGGTAGAGTTGAGTACCCGCCTCTTCCGCAGCCCGTTCCGTCTGACGCGGACGATGCGCGTGGAAGCCGGCCAGCCCATGCTGATCCTTCGGGAACGCATCACCAACGAAGGCGGCGAGGTAATGGATTATATGTGGGGTTTCCATCCCGCCTTCGGCGCCCCATTCCTGAATGAAGCCTGCCACATCGACATCGGCACCCGGCAGTTTGTGGCCGACGATATGTTCGACGGCGAGGGCAACCCCCTGCAACCGGGGGAGCAGTATACCTGGCCGCTGGCGCGACGAAACGATTTAGCCGTCGATATGTCCGGCGTGCCGCCGCTCGGCAGCCCGCGCGCTGTCATGGCATACTTCCACTCATTTGAGTCGGGTTGGTATGGAATCACCAACCGGGACATGGGACTCGGCGTCGGCCTGGTATGGCCCACCGACGTCTTCCCTTACGCCTGGCTATGGCAGGAAATGTGTTCGTCCCCAGGCTATCCCTTCTACAAAAATACCTATACGATGGCCATCGAGCCATTTTCCAGCATACCGGGGCGCGGGTTGGTGTCGGTGATGGAAACGACCGGCAGCCAGCGCACCCTGGCCGCCGGTGAATCTGTGGAAGCCGAACTGAGGGCGGTATTCTATCAGGCCACGCAGGGGATCAAACGTATAGAAAAAGACGGCACCGTCGTCGTGGCCAAATAGACATTGGCACCGTTTTGGGCCGCCGGCCTTTTTAACGGAGGCTCCGCACGCCCCCCAGCAAGCAGCCAAAGACTTTGGTGAAAGGAGATCTCAATGTCGGAAACACTGATGAAATTGGAAACCTTCGATTTTTTGTGCGAAGGGTTGGACCATCCCGAATGTGTGGCCTGGGGACCTGACGGCTACATCTATGCCGGCGGCGAATCGGGCCAGATCTACCGTGTCGACCTGGAGACGGGTTCCTTCGAGGAAATCGCCAACACCGGTGAAGGACACATCCTCGGCGGCCTGTGCCTTGACGCCGACGCCAACATCTACGTTTGCGATCCCAACCGCGGCATGGTCAAAATCACCCAAAGCGGTGAGGTCACAGACTACGCCGACGGCAGCCCGGACGAGAAGATCGTGTTCCCCAACTACCCCGTCTTCGACTACCAGGGCAATATGTACGTTTCCGATTCCAATGGTTGGGATCAAGCCAACGGCCGGATGTACCTGATCAGGCCAGGCGGCGAGGGGCAAATCGTCGGCGACCGGAACTACGAGTTCACCAACGGCATGTGCCTTGGCCCGGATGGCAAGGAACTGTTTGTGGTTGAATCTAACCTGCCCGGTGTCACCAAGTCCGAAATCAAAGCCGATGGCAGCCTGGGGCCGCGCCAGGAAGTGGTCAAGCTGCCGCGCACCGTGCCCGACGGCGTTGCATTCGACCGGGAAGGCAACCTGTACATCAGTTGTTACTACCCGGACGTGATCTTCCGGGTGACGCCAAGCGGGCAATTGGACAAACTGGTGGAAGATTGGCGCCATTTCTTGATTGTGAGCCCGACCAACATCGCCTTTTGCGGTGACGATTTATCTACGCTCGTGTTGGCCAGCCTGGGCGGGTTGGCCTTGACCAAAGGCCGTGTGCCAATCGCC
Source organism: uncultured Anaerolineales bacterium (assembly GCA_964529945.1). GTDB lineage: Bacteria > Chloroflexota > Anaerolineae > 4572-78 > NAK82 > CAZHBM01. Next base: position 9,570 of record CAZHBM010000047.1, read on the forward strand.
GGACTGCCGGTAAAATATCCCAAACTGTGACCGCGTTCCACGATTCATAGAAATCAAGGCGAGGGTTGTTAAAATGAGCGAAAGAAAAAAAGTACTGGTCAACGGCGCTTCGTCCGGCATTGGAGAGGCGGCTGCTCTCCGGTTTGCCAAAGAAGGCTGGGACGTGTGTGTCAATGCGCGCCGGGAGCCCATGCTGCAGGATTTGGTCAAGCGTATGGAGCCCGGCAACCACCTGGTGTGTGCCGGCGACTACAGCGACCCGCAGGTGGCCGAATGCATCGGCAAGGCAATCAGCGAGAACTGGGGCAAACTGGACGTGCTGGTCAACAACGCCGGCGTTTACTGGCCGGCGCATCCGATTGACGACCCCCTGTCCGAATGGCGCAAGCAATTCGACATCATGGTGAACGGGGCCATCAACCTCACCCGCACGTCTGTCCCGCTTATGAAGGATGGCGGCAGGCTGATTTACGTCACGTCCGTTCACGGTTTCGGCGCTTTTCCCGATTCCTCCTCCTACGCGATGGCCAAAGCAGCCATCAACCAATACGCACGCAATCTGGCGCTCGACCTGGCGCCGAGAGGCATCCTGGCCAACGCCATCGCACCCGGTTTCGTCGACACCCCGATGAGCGTCGTCGACGGGCAGAACGAGCTGGAGGGAGAGTGGTTCAAAATGTATTACGGTGAGGGGCCCTTCCTGCCATTGCGACGGGGAGCCCAACCGGAAGAAATCGCCGGCGTCGCCTACTTCCTGGCCGGCCCGGACGCTACCTACATCACCGGGCAGGTACTGGTCGTGGACGGCGGCTTAACGATTGCGTATTGATTGCTTTTAGACAGGATGTTTTCAGGATCGACTGCGTCCAGGGAAACATCCTGTTTTTGCCTTCCGACCCATCACAGCCGACTTGAAATAATCGTCCAGGCATAAGAAAAAGGAGTGTTTTCATGGGCAAAGAGTCGATCCCCCAACTTCTGGATAGCGTTCGCGAACTGGTAGACAGTGACAAAAACCGGAGCCGGCGTGAGCTGTGGCCGGCCGACGCTCAATCACCCTACGCGGACTATGGGCCGTTCTACTACCTGTTCCCACGGCCAAACAACAAAGACGGGCGAATCCCTTACGTGTTCGAAATTGAGCCTGCCCTGTGGCATCGCTATTTCGGACTCAGCTTGAAGGACTTCTACACCGACCCGGTCACCTACCTTGAATACTGGTTGCGCATTGCGCTATACCATTTCGAGAATTTTCACGACGATCTGCCCCTGTCGAAGACCATCGACATCGATTTTGGTTCCGTGTTCCCCCAATCACTGTTTGGGGTGGAAACCCTTTACGCCGATAACGAGGCGCCCTGGAATGGCCTGGAGCCGGTCTGGAAGACGGAAGCCGACCTGGCCCAAGCCAAGTTCCCCGATTTCTATACCAGTGGGCTGGTGCCTCTGGCACACAAATTCTACGCCGAAATCAACGAGATGGTAGGCGACGATTTCAGAGTGCACTTCATCTCCTGGCGCAAGGGGCCTTTCTCGCTGCTGGTCTATCTGCGCGGTTTCGAGCAGTTGCTGATGGACTTCTTCGACCGGCCGGCTTTCGTGCATAAGATGCTGGCCTTCATCACCGAGGCTATGAAGCACTGGTACGACCAGCGCAAAGCCTTTCTGGGTGAATCCAGGTACGGCCCGCTTTTCTTGTTCAACGACGAGGTCAGCACACCGACCCTGTCTCCCTCAATGTACGAGGAATTTGTGCTGCCATACGAGACGGAACTGAGCAACTACTTTGGCGGCGTGAGTTACTGGCACAGTTGCGGAGATACCACCGCCCTGGCGCCGGTAATTGCCCGCTTGCCCAACGTGCACATGTTCGACGTCGGCCCGTGGACGAACCTGGCCAAGGCGGTGGACGTCTATCGCCAGGTGCCCAACGCCACGGTGATGCGGCGCGTCAACCCGATTGATTGGGTGATGCGGGCCACCGAGGAACAGATGCGCCAACCCCTGGTGGAAGCACGCACGGTCTGCGAGGGGGTCGTCCCGACGATGGTCATGTACGATGGATTGAACTACCAGAGTGACTGGCAAGACGATCTGCAGAAGATTCACAAGCTCGACAAACTGTGCCACGAAATCCTGCACCGGCCGGCCTAGTCGCCGGTTGGGCAAAACAATTTGACACGCAAGGAGACGAGACGGTTTGGACACCACACGCTCTGAAACCGGCAGCAAACTCCAATTCCTGGATGGCAGCGAGTTGGAGCGTGTTCACGCTGCCTCCATCGCACTACTGTCCGACCCGGGCGTTCAATGCGATTCACCAACAATCCTGGATACTTTCGCCAAAGCCGGCGCCGCCGTCGACCGAGACCGGCGAGTGGTGCGGATAGGGTCCGACTTCGTTCAGGCGGCGTTTGAGACGGTCCCCAAGTCATTTACCCTGTATGGCCGCGCGCCGGGCCGGGAATTGAGGATCGAGGCGGGCCGCACCTACTTCGGGATGGGCGGCGCGTCGGAGCCTTTGTTCTGGGACTACGACATCGCCGGTCCGCGCAAGCCGACCAAAGAGGACATGATCCGTTGCACGCGGCTGGGCCAGCAACTGAAGCATATGGATTTTGTGATGGCCCTGTGCTCGGCCGGCGATCAGCCCAAGGCGGAAATCTTCTTACACGAATACGATGCCCTCTTCCGCAACACGGACAAGCCGATCGTCTATTCGGCGCCAGGCCGTTTCCACGCGGCCGCCTTTGTTCAGATGGCGGCCGCCGCCTGCGGCGGTGAAAGTGCCTTGCGCGAACGCCCCTGTGTGGCCGGCCTGGTCACGCCGTCGGCGCCGTTGCACGCCGGCCGGTTGGACGAGTCACTCTACGAGTTCGCCGCGGCCGGCGTACCGGCCCTGATCCGGCCGGGCCCGATGATGGGCGCCACCGGTCCGGCGACAGTAGCCGGCGTGCTTGCCCAGACGAATGCTGAAGCGCTGTTCATTTTGGTTCTTTCCCAGTTGGTTCAGCCGGGTATGGCCGTCATTTACGGGCCGGCTACCCCGGCGATGGATATGACCACCACGCTTTGCACCTACGGCAGTCCGGACGAAGCGCTTGGACGGGCATTGGTGGCCCAACTGAGCACCTACTACGGCCTGCCCAGCTGGAACACCGCTGCCACCGAATCCAAACTACCCGACGCGGCGGCTGCCGGCGAAGCGATGATGGGTATGCTGCTCAATGCCCTGGCAGGAATGACGATGACCCAGGCCTTGGGAACCCTGGCCAGCGGGTATTACGGAGCGCCCGAAATGGCCGTCATCTGCGACGAAATGGCGGCTATGATCCGGTACGTGGTTGGCGGCGCGGCCGTCACGGACGAAACGCTGGCCGTCGACGTGATGCGAGAGATAGGCCACGCCGGCAATTTCCTGGCCAACGAACACACCGCCCGGCTCTTCCGCCAACAACTGTACTTTCCCGGCCTGTTCAAGAGACAGACCATCGACCAATGGCAGGCCGGCGGCAAGCCGTCCGTTCTGGAAACGGCCCACCAACAGGTACAGGACATCCTGGCGCAAGCCGGGCCGCTAGATCTGCCACCGGGTGCCGATGCCGCACTGGAGCGGGTTCTTTCCCAGGCCCTGCGGGATGTGCACCGGCAGCCTGTTGCCTGAACGCCTGGGCGGTACCTGACCCGGACACACGAGCAAGAAATTAACGTCTTGAGTTTTAGGAGGCATAAATCCTATGGCCGATTCCCCCGGCGTGCCCAACGTGCGCGACCGCGTGATTGCCGTACTGCGCGGTGAGAAGCCGGACAGGCACCCATTCATCGACCGCATCACCGTCTGGTACATGAGTCATACGCGGGCCAACGACGTTCCCGAGCCCTATCGCGGGAAAACGATGACTGAGGTGCACCGGGCGATTGGTATGGGCGAACAAAGTATGCACACCCCTTACGCCCTGAAGCTGCACGGCGTGGAGGTGAGCGCGACCTTACACGGGCAGCAAATCTACCGCCAGGTCGACCCCATCGCCGACGCCTTTCCGGATATGTCGGAATTGGTCCCGCTGGACAAGGCCGGCGTGACCGAGATCCAGATGAAGACGCAGCTGGGAACCCTGACGATGCAGTACGAGTTGTTGCCCGACATGGTCGTCGCCGGGCAGTACCCTTACCTGCGGCAACATCCGATGAAGAATCTGCACGACGATCTGAAGATATTGGAGCACATCATCTCCCGGGCGGAATACGTCCCCAAATACGATCAGTTGTTGCAGAAGCAGGCCAGTATGGGAGAGATCGGTTACGTTCTTCCCCTCATCACCCGCATTCCCTTCCAGCAGGTTTTGCTGGACTACCTGGGCGAAGTGACGACTTTCTACGCATTGGTGGATGAACCGGATCTGGTCCACGCGATGCTGGACATGTTGGACGAGCAGATGCTGGACGTATTGGACAGGCTGGCCGATTTTGACTGGCTGTA
>CAZHBM010000047.1:14059-15087 GCA_964529945.1 uncultured Anaerolineales bacterium
ACCTATCTACACAAATACAATAAACAAATCTATTACGATCACATGATCTACTTAAAGGACAGGCTGGCCGATTTTGACTGGCTGTATGTCGAAACCCCCGACAACCTGCACGGCCTGATGACCAACCCCAAACTTTTCCAGCAGTACTGCCTGGCATACTACCAGAAATACGCCGACATTCTGCACAGCCAGGGCAAGAAGATGGGCAGTCACACCGACGGTAACGTCAAACCCTTGCTCAAACTGCTGACCGAGTCCGGGTTGGACGTGTGTGAGGCTTTCTCGCCTACCCCGCTGACTGCCTGTACTTTCGACGAGGCGTGGCAGGCCTGGGAAAACGGCCCGCTGATTTGGGGGGGCATCCCCTCGCCTGTTTTGGAGGAACGCTTCAGCGAGAAAGATTTCCACGTCTACGTGGAACGGCTGTTGAACACGATCGGCAGCCGGCCGATCATCTTGGGGGTCGGCGATCTGGTGCTGGGAATCAACTCGATAGAGCGTGTGAAATATATTGCCGAACAGATTGAGGCATTCCCATTGGTATGACCTCCATCCAATTGTTGGTACCATCATCGCACCCACATCCATGAATTGAACACCCTGAAGGAGAAAAAGAATGAAAACCGGTGCAATAGGCAGAAATTTTGACATCTTGACCGAAGACGAAATGTTACGCATCCACAATGCGGCCCTGGATATCCTGGAAGACCCAGGCTTTTTCAGCGAATCGGATCTTTTCCTGGATATTTTCCAGAAGGCCGGCGCCCAAGTGGACCGCGACAGCCGCATCATCCGTATCCCGCGTCAAATGGTCGAGGCGGCCATCAAGTCGGCGCCCGGCTCTTTCGTCCTGTACGGGCGCAACGATCCCGACAAGGATTTGCTCTTGGAGCCCGGCCGCGTCTACTACGGGATGGGCGGCACTTCCGAGCCCCTCTTCTGGGACTACGACAACTGGCATTGGCGCCAGCCGACCAAAGCCGATATGATCAACAGCACCCGCGTTGGGCACGCACTGCCGAACATCG
>CAZHBM010000048.1:0-15027 GCA_964529945.1 uncultured Anaerolineales bacterium
TTTGAAGGCGGTGTCGTAACTGCCAGTGCTCTCGCTACGGATGAAGTGCAGCGCCGTCCCGCCCCACAAGGCGACGATGGCGGCAATGCCCAGCGCCGCCGCCGCCGGGGTCAGGCGTTTTGCCTGCCGCGAGGCCAGGTGGGACAGTAGACGCCCCACCCGCGCCAGCCCGTCGGCAGCCAACAACAAAAAGATGGGCAGGCACAGAATGAACAGGTAGCGCGACTTGCGCCACATCGAGCTCAAGGCCAGGCTCAACTCGAGAATAGTCAGCACGAACACCAGGAACAGGAACAGGCTGATCAGGTCGGACCAAGTCAGCCGCCGGCGCCAGGCGGCCAGGCCGGCGCTGGCCACCGAAATCGCCGCCAGCAGCGCCAGCGGCCAGTAGGCCGGCGAAATATGATAGTAGATGTAGTCGTCGATGCGTTGCCAACTGATGCCCGGCTCCAAGAACTTGCCCAGGGTAGCCCCTACCCGCCCGAGCAGCGAGGTGCCGGCCAGCCCTTCGCCGGACAAAAACGAGATCTGGCCGACGACGCCAAAGCCGACGCCCAGCGCCATAATCAGCAGAATGACGGCCAGCTCGTACCAAATAGCCGGCTGGCGGTACCATTTCAGGTTCAGCCGCCGCCGGAACAGCCACAGAATCAGGACCAGCGATAGCAGCCACACCGGCAGCACGACCAGCGACACTGAATGCGACAGGACGGCGCCCAGGTAACACAAGGCGGCCAATAGACGATAACGGGTTCTTGGACGGAAGAAGACGCCTTCGGCCAGGAAATAGAGCGCCAGGACCATAAACAGGCCAGCCAGGGCGTACATGCGCGCCCGCGTCGACCACAGGATCATCGAGGCGTCCAGGGCGGCAAAGGTGGCGGCAAACAGGCCGACCGCCTGGGAACGGAACAGCCGCCGACCGACCAGGAAGTAGCCGGCGACGGTCAACAGGCCGGCCAGCAGCGACGGCCAGCGGGCCATTTCCTCGCTGAAGTTGGCCGACAGGGCCACAAACGGCGCTTCGAGATAGGACATCAGCAGGCCGTTACGATACAGCAGATGGGACGGCAGAATGGGCGCCCCCTTCAAGGCTGTCATTTGGGCAGCCAGCATGGTGATGAACTCGTCGATGTGAAATACGCGCCCCAGGAGCAGGTCGAACCGGATGTAAAACGCGACCAGCAGGATGGGCACGCAAACGAGATATAGTTGCCACCGCGAGAGAGACAGGTGTCTTTCGCCAATGTTCATGGACGTCGCCCCAATGTGCTGCCAAGACCGGAAAGATGGTCTCTCAACCGGCCGGCATGATTCCGTATGCGCCAAGGATACCACAGCTCGGGCAAAGGGCCAATGCGGCCCGGCGCCGGCGTGTGGGCCTGTCCGGTATTCTAAAGGGCCAATCCTCACCATATCGACGCTCGCGGAGGGTGCGTCACCCGCCGTCACCGCCCCGATAGGCCACGGGCCGACCGGCACGCGCGCAGGGCCAAACACTTTGGCGACCGCCGAGTCCGCAGCCAATTACGCTTGCCAGCCGCCCGGTTATCTGGTAACATGCATCTAACAATCCACAACAAAATGGTTCAGTGCTCTCCCGACCGTTGCCGTCCGACCGTTTTTACGAAATCGGGAACCCAATTGGACTGGTGGGCACGCAATACGAGACATTTCCAGCTTTCCGGCTCCCCAAGGATCCCCTGTTGCGGCAGAAGGGAGGAACAGTTGAAATGGCAAAACGTGCGATAAAACTGGCAGCGGGTTTAGTGTTGACTGTCCTATTCCTGCTGGCACCCCCGGCAGGCCAAACAGACGCTCAATGGCCGCCGTTCACTTTTTCGCTGTCCCCCCGTTACGCTGACGGCATCATCACCTACAGTGTCGAACTGATCAATACCACCAACGCCGACCTGGCCGATCTGACGATCAAGGTCCCATTGCCGGCCGGCACGCAGTACCTCGACGCCAAGGTCCTATACCCCGGCACGCAAGTGACGTTTGACGGGGCGGAAGTCAGCATATTCACCCCGACGCTGCACGGCTCGCTGCGCGGGATCACCTTTCGCGTCAAGGTCATCGATACTGAAAACCAGCTATTCACGACCCAACCTTGGCTCAAGTGGTCGGGCAACCCGGCCGGCGATTACCTGGCTAACGAGGTCACCATCGACGTGACCAAAATCCCCCTCGACTGGACGTCGTCGTTTTCTTTCCTGCGGCTCGACGCCAGCGCGCGCGTGTCCGGCGACCAGATTACCTACTCGTTCTACCCTACCAATCAAGGCTGGCTGCGAATGTGGGACCTGATGATCAGCGTCCCACTGCCGCCGGGCACGACCTTCGTCTCGGCCGACGCACCCGGCATTTTCAGCACCGCCTTCGACGGCCAACAGGTCAACTTCTTCACCATCGAGCTGCCGGAAGCGACCCCGCTGGAGCCGTTGCGGGTGACGGTCTCGACGGCCGGCGTGACCGACGACGTCGTCGTCACCCGCGCCTGGGCCACCTGGAAAAATGAAGGTTGGGGAGTCGGCACCGATTATCCACCCACCGATCAACTGGAAACCGGTTACATCGTCGTCCAGCCGCATTTGTACCAGGTGGTGGTGACGGACATGACCGGCGATGTGCCGTTCTCCTACTACGACCTGACCAGCGTGAGCTTCCAGCCCGATCAGGATGCCCTCAAGTTCACCTTCTTCACCGTGGGGGACTTCATCGGCCAGCCCGACACGGTCGCCTTCGAGGTCTATCTCGACACCGACTGTCGCACCGATACCGGTGATCCGGTTGCGGACGGCATCGGCGCCGAGTACCTGGTTGGTTTCGAGGACAGTTACGGCGAGAGCTACTTCGAGACCTGGGACCCGGAGACGTCCGCCTGGGTGCGCCAGGACGGTGTTTACATCCCGGCCGCGAGTTCGAGCACCGGCAATACCGTCTCCATCTGGCTGCCTTACGACTTGATCCCTCAAGACGTACCGATGTGTTGGCTGGCCAGAACCACAATCTGGAACGAAAGCGGTTACACACCCTACCCGCCGGTGGACGACGTTCTCTACCTGCAAGATGCAAAAATACTGCCCCGAGAATTGCAGGCCCGTTTTACCGAGGAGACTGGGACGGCCGTTGCCTCGGCCGTGGATGATGTGACCGACGAGGCAGCCGGCGAACAACAGACCGCCTCCAAGCCCGGCCTGCTGTTGCCCATCACCGGCGCAGAGGCTGCAGCGGTGCCTTCGACGACCACTTCTCACGACCTGACGTTGGGCCTGGTGACGGCACTCATTTTGGTGGGGTTTGCCTCCACTTTTGGTCATTGGGTGATAAGATTTTGAGAACCCGGCCAAACGACAGCCACCATCCAACCCGGCAGGCCGGTCAATGAGCCACCGAAGCCTCTACCTATTGGCCGGGGCGCTCGGCTTGCTGGTGCTGGCGATTGCGCCACTGAGCCTGGTCTTGTTCACTTCACAGCCGGGATCTTCCGCCGGTTCCCCGATCAACGCCCCGATTCAACTGGCCTGGTTCTACCGCCCGCCTGAAGATGGCAGCCCCATGCAAGAGGTCGCCGCCAACTTCGACGACTTCATTTTGACGCACTACGACGAAACCTACCGCGACAACCTGCGTGAGGAAGGCAAGTCGGGCCCTTTCCTGCTCTATTTGCGCTTCGAGGTCATACAAAACCCGGCCCTGTGCCTGGATCCAAGGTACTGTTCCGATGAAGGAATCCCGTGGGGCAACCAGGTGGCCTACAAGCTGGGTGACTTCGACACGATCAGCCGCGAGCATCCGGACTGGTTCCTGCGCGACGCAGACGGAGAATTGATTATTTTTGACGACAGTTTCGTGATGATGGATCCGGGAAACGCCGGTTGGCGAGAGTTCTTCCTGGAACGCGCGGTGGAAATGCAGGAACTGTACGGATGGGATGGGGTGTTTCTGGACAACGTGGAGGCCAGCGGGGACAAGATCCGGCGTCTCGGGCACAGCGGATTGGCCGATTATCCGGACGATAGAAGCTACCAGGCAGAGGTCGAAGCGTTTCTGGACTACCTGTACAACGGGTATTTCTCTCCCGAAGGCCGGCCGATGTACGCCAACATCATCGAGGTGCGTGAGCCAGCTACGTGGTTCAGTTATTTGCGTTACCTGGATGGGGCGATGGATGAGGCCTGGGGAGTGGGATGGCCTGACGAATACTTCCAGCCGGCCGACTGGCTGGCCCGACTCGAGCGCGCCGAACAAAGCCAACTCCAGGGAAAACACGTTGTCCTGGTGTCGCAGGGGGAACGTACGGATTTGGACCGGCAGCGCTTCGCTTTTGCTTCCTACCTGCTGATTAACAACGGCAATGCATCATTTCGCTACGCCAATTACGACGGCTACTACGAACAGGTGTGGCTGTACGATACCTACAATCTGCCCATAGGCCTCCCCACCGGCCAGCGCGAATGTGTTTTCGACGCGTTGTGTTGGCGCCGGTTTGAGAACGGCTGGGTGCTGGTTTTTCCCGGCCGGCATCAGGCCGTGATCAGCGCCCGATAGCCCTCCGCGACTCGTCTTCCCTTCCACACACGGTCAAACAGGCGGCCCAGACAACCCACGTGCCCCCGACCGGTCGCTTCCCGGCACGCAGCTACCACCAGCACCTTCCCTATCAGGAAAGCGCCGGTGGTAGCTCGCGCGCCACGATGGGTCAGACAGGACGGCGAGAACGCAGGGTGTTAAGGTCTATTTGCGCCGGGCTGCGGCGATCAACAGGACGATCACCAACAGCACCATCAGGGCCGTGGTCACAACCAGGACGGGTATGACCCAGGTGGGATGACCGGCAATCGTTGCCGGAGGAACGGGAGTCGGCACGCCCGCCGGCGCGGCTTCCGCGGCTGCTTCGGGCGTCGGGGCCGTCGCCGGAGCGACACCTGCCGGCACAAAGTAGCTGACCGTCACCTGGTCGCCACTGATAGTGGCGAAGTTGCCTGCCAGCTGGCCACGCAGTCGGGACGTGGTCAACGCTGCACCCGCCCAACGTGTGCCCTCGTCGGTGTTACCCAACACGGTCAGGATCTCGTGCGTGTTGTTCCAGGGAGCCGCCGCCAACTCGAGGAAGCCCAGGCTGCTATCGGCCGACACGTAATAGTCGACACGCAGGTCATTCTGTGGCTTGGGCATATCGCTACCCGCCTCGAACGGCACCGGCATTGCATCCTTGATCTCGGCCAGAATCGGTAACTGGCTTGGCCGCCCGATGACCAGGAGATGGCGTCCGGATTTGACGTCTTCGGGCACCGAATCGGCGAAGGCCACGACCAGGTCGGCCAACATCTTGTTCGCCTGCTGGCCCAGACTGTAGGCGATGCTCGACGCCACGTCCCAGCTCACCGCGTCGTCAGACGGCACGATGAAGGCCGTGTTGCTGAGCAGGATCGGGCTGGCCACGAACGGCTCCGGGAACGTGCTCAGGTCGAAGTAGGCCACCGGCTGGTCTTTTGCCAGTTGGAGCGGCAAGTGCAGCAGCGATTCAGGCTGGATGGTCACCCACACGCCGCCCAGGTTGTAGGGCGCACACACGGAATAGGGCAACAGGAAAGCCTCAATGGAGAGGGTGTTTCGGCCCTGTCGCACGGCGCTGCGCGGCACGACGAAGTGCACCTTGGTGATTGCCTGAGACTGCGGGTCGAACGTTGCGCTGCCGATAGACTGGTCGTTTATCCGGATGGAAAGCCCGGAGCCGGTGAAGTCCATGAAGCCCGAATGGTTGTAATACAGGTCGAAATAGGCATCTTCGGTGGGTTCCAGGCCGGGTTTCACGTCAAACCGGAAATTGGCAGTGACGATGCCGATGCCGTTCATCTCGTAGTACGAGTATCCCAGGTCGGCCAGCGAACGATCTACCAACATCGTATCGGCGGCGCTGACCTGCGGGACCACGTCACTGACGACGGCCACGTTCGGCTGGCCGGCCACCAGGATGCTCCCGGCGCTGATGGCCTGCCCGGCCTTGGCGACCGCCTGGTCGGTGGCGCCGGTTGCCAGAAGCACCACTTTGGACGGCGCCCAGGGTGACACAGCCATCTCGATGATGCCGTCTTCCGAACCGGCCCCCAATTGGCCAAAACTGGCCGCATCGGGCGTTACCGCCCAGGCCACCTGGCCAAGGATTGGAAGCGAGTCTGCCTTACCGACCAGAATCAGGTGCCGGGTGTTCTGCATCTCGGGCGTCAACTGGGAGACCGGCACCAGAGTCAGGTCCAGGTTGCCGTTGGTCATCTGGCCCATACCGGCCGAGATGGCCAGGGCAGCCTGCAACTCCTGCGGCGTCGCTCCGTCGGGCACCACCAGCACGGCCTGGTTGGGCATGAAGGAACGTTGCGAGATCGGGAAGGGCAACAACCGCAGATCAACGCTGGGCGTCATCAGGGTGTGGGGCGCAAATATGCTCGAGGTGCCCCGAATGGCCACGGTCGTGCTCAAGCCGGACTCGGTGTACCAACCAGGCAGGCATTCATAGTCGGCAGTCAGGACGAACAACAACTGGTGTGGTTGGTCCGGCGCGGTCGGCGTCAGCGCATCCGCCGGAACCGGCACGATCACCTTTTGTTCGCCGGTCCAGTTGAGGGGGATGGTGCTGATCAGCTTGTTGTTGAAGTACACATCGAGGGTGGCCAGGAAATTCTCCGGACCGGGTAGCGCGACATCCTGCCTCAGCGCCGTCAGCGAGTGGAAGATATTCAGTTCCAGTTGCGTGCCCTCGATGAGTTGCCAGTAGGCAGGCAGACCGATCAAGTAACTGGTCGCATCGTAAGGCCCGGTCATGGTTTGGTCCGTCAAACCCAACCACTGGAAAGGAATCATCTCCACACTGTCGACGTCCTCCGGAGGCGGAAGAGGAATCGCAGCCGGCTGGGCCGTGACCACGGTGACCGCGGCCGGGGTTGCGGTCGCTTGAGCCGCTTCGCCCGTTGCCGGCTCCGTCGTTGGGGTCTGAGCGTAACCCGTCACAACCGGAAACACGAAAGTCATTAACACCAACAAAAGTACGATCAAGGTGCGTCCAATTTTACCCATGCTGTCTGACCTCCATCTACGTAACAAAACTAGGTTGAAAGACCGCCACTTGTCAGCCTTCAGCCCGCCAACTGCCGGCTGAACTCACTATCATATGCCTCAATTTACCTGATTGTTATCCATATGCTACCCATAAACGAAGTCGGTAAGAGCTGCTCACACGTCATTCCAGCCGGCTGGTGACCAACTGGCCTTCACTTAACAGCGCCACGTTGCCGGACAGCCGGCTTCTGAGCGTAGTCGAAACCAGGCTGGTGGCCGCCAACGAAACGCCGTTGTCCGAATTGCCCAAAACGGCTAAGACCGCCCCCTGGTCGTTCCAGGGTGAGGGCATCAACTCCAGGTACCCGGCATCCACCCCTTCGGGTAGGAGATAATCGACCGTCAGATCATTCTGGGGCGCGATTAACTGCGTATCCATAGCTATCCTGGCCGGCAAGGCATCGCCGAGCAGGTCCAGTACGGGCAACTGCCGGGGCTGCCCGACCACAATCAGATGCTGCGCCATACCGTTCAGCGACGTCGATGTGGCGTCGGCGAATGCCACCATCACCTCGGCCGGCTCCACACCGCCCAGTTCTCCCATATTGAAAGCCAGCTGAAAGGCGTCGTTCCAGGCGCCGGCAGCGCCGGCAGGAAGAACAAAAGCCGCGCCGGAAAGCATGGGGCCGTTGCCCAAGAACGGTTGGGGATAGTCGGCCAGGTCCAGCATCGTTCCAATTGGAACGGTTGCCTGAGCCAACGGTAAAAACAACCGCGACTGGGGCAGGATCGTCACCGAAGACGACGAGGCCGCCGGTTCGGCCACGCAGTAGGTGGCCTCGGCCGGGGCCAGATACACGTAGAACGAGAGCACGTTCTGGCCGGTCTTGATGGCCGAGGGCGGAATGGAAATGCGCACTACCCTCTGGGTGCCGGTCGCCGAATCGAAACTGAAACTGTTGAGTGGTTGCCCGTTCAGGCGGACCGTCACGCCCGAGCTCATATAAGTGACCGGCACTGAAAAGGAATAGGCCAGGTCCAGGTATCCGCCGTCCTGGGCGCGCATTCCGTAGGGCACGTCGAAACGCGCTTCGGCCACGCTGGTCCCAACCCGGTTCAAACTGAGCGCCGTTTGACCCATCTCCTCAAACGTCTGATCGATGGTCGACTGGGCGATGACGTGATCGGGGACCATAATCTGGCTGGCAAAGGCCAGGTTCGGCTGGCCGGGCTGTGGGTCGGGGCCGACGGCCAAAGACTGGGCGGCATTCACCAGGGCCGCGTCGCTGTTGCCGCTCAAGACCAACAACACGCGGGCAGCGTTCCAGGGAGAGATCGCCATTTGGATCATCCCCCGCTCTTCCGTCGCCGATGGCTGGAACAAAGAGGCCGGCCCCAGTTCGGGGAAGGCCTCGGGCCCACCGATGAACACCAGGTGATTGTTGTCCCTCAGCGCCGGGGTGAGTTGGGCAACCGGAATCAGCGTCATCGACAGGTTGCCGCTGGTTTGATGACCAAATGCGGCCGCAATCACGTAAGCCGCCCGGAGCTGCTCGGCGGTTGGCGCGTCGGGCACGATCACCAATGCCCGCTCAGGAAAAGAGCTGCCGCCGTAAATCGGCAACGGCAACCGCGACAAATTGGTGGACGGCAAGAGCAACAGGTGCGGCAGGTACAGGCGCGAACTGTTTTCGACGGTGACTGTGGTGTGCCAATCGGCCCCGGGAAGACATTCGTAGCGGGCATCCAACCACAGCGAAAGCACGTGGACGCCGCCGGGGGCCACGGCCTGGACCGCTTCAACCGGCAGAGGGATGACGATGGTCCGCGCTCCCAATATCTGCTGTACCGGAATCGTCATCAGCCAGACGCCGTTGAAACTCAAAGCTATGTCTCCGTCCAGAACAAGATTCTCCGGGTTGGGAGACACGCCGTTGATATCGGCCACCAGGGTGGACAGGTCCAACTGCAACTCGACCCCGGTGGTCAACTGCCAGTAGTTGGGCAACCGGAAACTGTATTCCACCGCGTCGGCCGGGCCCAGCAGGTTTCTGGTAGCGAATCCCAGCTGGCCCAGGCTAAACAGCGTTTGATCGTCTGGATTGTCGAGCGGTTGAGGCGTAAAGACGACCTGCTGCTCGATAAGTGGCACGATCTCGCCGGTGCCCTCTGCCGGCGGCGTTCCGGTCGGCCGGACCGGGGCCACCGGCTCGACCTCCCAGGTGGGTACACCCTCCGGGTCCTGGGCGTGGCCGGGCAAGGCGAACGGGAAGCCTATCATCGTCAACAATACGACACCCAACATCACATAGGTCACTCGCTTCATATTGTCACCTTCCTTAGCGCCACCACCGCAGTTCGACGAAACCGGTTTCGACGCGGCTCGCCGGATCGCCCGGTGAAAACGTCCGCGACCGGTGCGCGCGTCAGCTTGTCCGAGTGCGGTTGTAGCATATGCACAGGTGTCATGGTCGGGAACACTTCCTATCCTGCCGCCCGCCGCACGAACCGGCGCCGGACGGGCCGCTCATTATTGCTCGTCCAATTCCGGGCGCCGCGCACGCTGCCACAACGGTGTCTGTTGCCCGGTCAAAAATCGATACAGCCCGATGACGGCCGCCACGTTGCTGTTTACCAGGAACGCCGGCACGTAGACGATCCGCCCCAGCAACGTGTCATCTCCGCCGCGCTGCCCCAAACAGGCGGCCAAATAGAACAAGACCTGCATCGCCAGCACAATCCAATTGAAGGGCGGCGCCAACCTGCTCAGCCGGCAGCCCGAGCGCTGCGGTCGCTGCGGCGGGCTCACCACGGCCCAGACGTTGGCCAGCCAGGCGCCCAAAAACGCCCACGGCAGAATAGGGCGCAAGTATTTGTGCGAGATCACTTGCCAGGCGATCAGCGGGCGGTGCAGCGGCAGCAGGTGTTGGCCCATCGCCATCGACTGAAACCATCCGGCGTTGATGCGCGCCCGGCGCTGGATCTCTTCCTGCGCCGTAAGTGACACCCGTTCGTAGGAAAACGCGTCGGGAGCGTACATCACCCGGTAGCCCTTCTGAACGATACGCATGGCAATGTAAAAATCGTCGTTGATCACGTTGACCGGCGCCTCTTCAAACAACCGCCGGCGAATGGCCAGGATCTCGCCCGAAAAACCGGTGCAACATCCCAACTTGTTCTCTTGTTTTTTGATATAGGATTCGTAGCGCCAATACAGGCCCTCGCTCTCACCCAGGGCGCTGTCGCCGCGAACAATCGACTTGGCGCCGGTCACAACTCCCACGCTCGGGTCGGCAAACGGCGCCACCATCTGCCGCAACGTGTCGGCGGCATACATGTTGTTGGCGTCCGAAAAGACCACGATGTCACCACGGGCTTGCTGCATCGCCCGGTTGATGGCCGCCAGTTTCCCTCGCCGCGGCGGTTCGTAGGTCAGCTCCACGCCCCGGCCGGCAAAGGTGGCCGCAATTTCCGGCGTCCGGTCGCTGGAACCGTCGGCCGTGACCAGTATCTGCAGCTTATCGGCCGGATAGTCCAGGGCCAGGCTGTTGTCCAGCTTGCGGGCAATGACGGCCTCTTCATTGTAGGCCGCGATGAGCAAGGTGACCGACGGCAGCTCCGTCGCCGGCAGCCTGGTAGCCGAACGCCGCCGGCCGATCAGGGTTATCAGAACCGGATAGCCGATGTAGGTATATAATATTGTGCCTACGAAGAACCAGAACAACCTGGCCGCCATATTGTGCGATATCCCTTCGTCGGTAAAAATCACACTCTCGCCGGCCCGGCCGGTACACACAGGCCGGGCGTCCGAGCCGTAAATTTTGCTATAGATAGGTCCAACGCCTCGGCCCGTCCCGCAATTGCCGGTACAGTTCCAGCGTTTGCCGGCCGACCACAGGCAGGGCGTAAGTTTGCCTGACCGTCTCGCGCGCCGCCCGTCCCAGTTCCGCCCGCAGCCCCTCATCTCCCAGCAGGGTGATGAGGCCCGTCTGAAGCTCCGTCCCTTCGGTGGCCGGGACCAGCCAGCCGTTGCGCTGGTGGGTGATGAGATCGGGCGTACCGCCCACGGCCGTCGTCAAGGCCGGCAATCCGGTCGCCATGGCTTCCAGCAGCGCCATCGGCAGGCCTTCGCGGTCCGACGACAGGACGAACAGGTCGGCCGCCTGCAGATACGGAAGCACGTCGTCGTGCCGCCCCAGGAACCTGATGCCCGGCCCGGCCAGTTGGCGCCACGTCTCCTCTTCCGGCCCGTCACCCAAGATCAACAACTCGGCCGACGGCACAGCCTTGCGCACCGCCGGCCAACAGTCGATCAGGCGGTCGACGCGCTTCAAGTGGACCAACCGGCCGACGAAAACGGCCGTCGGCACGTCTTCCAGACCCAACCCGGCCCGCAGCGCCTTTTTCTGCTGCCGGGAGAGGGGCGCATAATAGTCGACGTCGACCCCGTTGGGCAGGAAAAAACAGCGCCGGCCGTCTATGCCGGCCTCGGCCAGCTCGGTCATAATCAGGCGGTTAATGGCAGTAAAAGCGTCCACGTGGGCGCGATAGGCGTCCATGCGCTGTTTCCCCAGCGGTTCCTGAAGCAGGCTGCGCACGTCGCCGCCGTCGCCGCTGCTGTGGGCGGTGGCGACCACCGGAGTGGCCCACAACCGTTTGGCCGCCACGGCTGTCGTCGCCGGCGAAAACAGTTCGTGCGCGTGCAGAACGTCCGGCCGCAGACGGCGCAGCAGGGCCAAGGCCGTCAACGTAAAGGCCAACGAAGCCATTGCCTTTGGCCCGGGCACATTCACCCGGTGTACCGGCACGTCGTCTATCTTTTCGAAAGCCGCATAACCGGGATAACTCCGCGTCACCACCTGCACCTCGACCCCCGAGTCCTGAAGCCAACGCGAGAGGGACGCCACCTGGCGTTCAGCGCCTCCTATTCGCGGATAGTAACTTCTCGTCAGCATGACCACGTGCATCAATCCCTCACCACTTCCACCAACACGACTCAGTTCACCGCCAGGATACGCCGGGCGTTGAGATTGTACACCTTCTCAAGCACCTCGTCCGGCAAATACAGCCCGTAGACGCGCCATCTACCCTGAGACGGCGGCACCGACAGACCGTATTCAAAATACTCATCGTCTGTCTCAAGGAACCGGTAATAGATCCGGTACCAGCGCGGATTGGTCATCATATCGGTCCCAAACAGTATTCGGTCCTGATGCTCCAAAAAGAATCGCCTGGCCGAATACGGCTGGCGCCCCAACTCCGCGACGCGGGCCGAAATGTCCACAAAAAAATTAGGGCACTCGTGCAACAGGTTGCTCACCCAGTCCAGGTTCTCGGCATAACAGCCCACGTGAGCGCCGATAAAGGTGGTCGCCTTGTGCCGCCGGACCAGGTTGCCGAACTGCTCGATCAACGTCTCGAAAGACGGGTACTGTGGACCCGACAACGGCTGCCAGGGACCGCTACACAGCTCCTCGTAACGCTCGTTGAACCGGCCGTTGGGCTGGAAAAACGCGACCGGGTCGGCAATGTGCACCATTACCGGCACCTTCCATTCGGCAGCCTTGTCCCACAGCGGGTCCAACCTTGCGTCATCCACCGGCACCCGCTGACCTTTTTCGTCAGTCACTTCCAGACCGAGCGGTTTCCAAATCTTGAGTCCCTGGGCGCCACGGCGCAACTGCCCTTCCAGGCGCTGAGCCGCCTGCCGGCCGAATTGGTTGCCCTCTTCCGGCCAGCGCGACCAGTCCACGCCACCGTAAATCTGAAAGCGCTCCGGCGCCTGCTCCTTAAAAAACGCCAGGTGTTGGTCCAATATCTGCTCGCCCCAACCACCGTCCAGATCGACCACCTTTTCCACCCCGGCCTGGTCCATCTCGTCCAGGTAGGCCGCCAGCGGCCGATTAAGAACCCGACCCTCGAACTCCTTGACCAGGTGATTGTGTACGTCATAAACCGGGAACCGCGGCCTTTCCACCACAGTCACCCTGGTGACCAGTTCCGGCCGGGGACAATAGTCCACCAGGCGCAAGGCACATCGACCGGTCACGGTCTGATAAACCCGCTTTACGGGTGCGCGGGCCGGCTGGAGACGAACCAACAGGTTGCCAAGCAAACGATTCCTGGCGGCGTAATCCTCGACCCTTTTCCTCAACGGCCTGCGAATCAATTTACGTTTTCGAACCTCCAGCGTACAGGTCTCCCGCCGTCGCCGCGGCCGGACCTGAAGTCTGATTCAGCGCCGTCTGCCGGTACACGGTCATCAACCGGTCAAACCACACCTCCGGGCTGTAGTCAGCGTCAACCCTTTGTTTGCCGGCGCGTCCCCATTGGCGAGCCAACTCCCAATTATCGAGTACGCTAGCGATGGCCTGGGCCAGAACGGCCGGCTCACCGGGCGGCACAACCAACCCGGCGTCGTGCCCGACAATTCGGGCGGTTTCGCCGACGTCGGTCGCCACCACCGGCAGTCCGGCGGCCATGGCTTCCAAAACGGACAAAGACAGGCCCTCACGATACGACGCCAGCACAAACATGTCGCTGGCAACCAACAACTCCGGCACGTCGTGACGCTCGCCCAAAAGAAAGGCACGCCCCTGCAATCCCAACTCGTCGATGAGTGCCTGCAATTTTTGGTAGACGGCCCCTCTGCCGACGATGACCACCGCCAGCGACGGATAGTCCGCCCGCATTTGGGCCAGTGCGCGCAGCAGGTCATCGAACCCCTTTTCGGCGGTCAACCGGCCGACCGAAATGATGATCCGCAGGGCCGGGTCCCCCACCATATCGACCCGCAGGGCCCGCCGTTTCTCGGCCGGCAAATCGCCGGCGCTGAGAATGGCGTTGGGGATGACCACCATCCGGCCCGGGGCGACCTCGTCGCTGTGCGCCTCGGCAACGGCCTCCCCCACGGCTATGACGCGTTGCGCGCCATAGCGTAAGGCCCATTTCTCCATTCTGCGCCGGATGGCGTCGAAACGCCGGGGCGGTTCCTTGCCCACACTGTGCAAAGAAGCCACGACCGGAATCCGCATCAGTTTCCCCAACACCGCCGCCAAAATAATCGCGTAACCAAGGTGTGCGTGAATCACCTGGTAATGACCGTGCCGGACGAAGGCGGCCAGGCGCCACAGGCGGCGCGGCGCAAACATCCAACCGGCGGGAAAGGCGACGACCGATGCACCCAGGTTGCGCAGTAGCGTGCCGAAAGGGCTGTCCCCTTCCCGCAAACTGACGATAGTCGCATCCTGTTGGTGTTGCCTGGCGACCTGGGCATAGGTAACCAGCAACTGCTGGGCACCGCCTGTCTCCAGGGTATCGATCATCTGCACCACCCGCATAACTATCTCCGCACCAGGGCGGCCCGCAATGCCCCGCCGGCCAGCAACATCACTTCTCTCTCCAGCAGCATCATCGTCGACAGATAAGCCAAAGCGCCGACAGTGCAGCCGGCGATCAACTGAATGAAAGGCACTGCATCCCGAAGGCCGAAGAGCGCCATCCACACGGTCAGTGCCATAACCATGCTGCTAATCACAGCCGGACGACAGCTCTCAAGGATACGCCATACCGTCAAATGCAGCAGTTGGCTGGCTATCACCAGATCAACCAGGCGGCCCACAATCGCCACCGCCACACGCACCCAGGCAACGGCCACGATGGTGCCCGGCACCGTTACCGCCCAATACATGCCGGGGATCAGCAGACCGATCTCAATCAGGCTGATGATTACCAGCAGCTCGGGACGGCCGGTACCCTTGTAAACGTCACCCGCATTATATAGGAAGGACAGGATCACCGAATAGAGGGCGATGGCCGGCATTACCGCGATCGCATCGGTCCACTTCGCCCCAAACAACACCAGAATCGCCGGCCGGGCAACTAACATCAAGCCGACCCCGATCGGTATCGTCGCCATGGTCAGGTAGCGGGTCGTAGCCAGGAAGGCCTGGCGCAACAACTCCTTGT
>CAZHBM010000049.1:0-15021 GCA_964529945.1 uncultured Anaerolineales bacterium
GCATATGCCGTCACAGGCGGGCAGTATGTTGCCATACAAGGGAGATGACAACTGGGCTGTCAGACGAAACTGGCCCAGAGGATCCCAGAACGGAATGGGGTTTATGTGTGGGCTCTGAAGCAAAACCAAGAACATCTGTATGAAGACGTCAAGGAGTTGTTCGATATTGAGTTTACCCAGCCCACTCCGTTCGAAGGAGCGATGCACGACTATTCCCACTCGACGGTTGCCGGAGGTTTGCTACTGACATCGTAGACCACGCGGTTCACGCCGGCTACCTCGTTCACGATGCGGTTGCTGGTTCGCGCCAGCAGGGATTCAGGCAGCCGCGCCCAATCAGCCGTCATAAAGTCTTCTGTCGTCACGGCTCTCAAGGCGATTACGTCGGCGTAGGTACGCCCGTCGCCCATAACACCGACGCTCTGGACCGGCAGCAGCACTGCGAACGCCTGGGCCACTGCGTCGTACCATCCGGCAGTGCGCAATTCCTCCAGGAAGATGGCGTCGGCCAGGCGTAAGGTCTCCAATCGTTCCCAGGTGACCTCACCCAACACGCGAACAGCCAGGCCCGGCCCCGGGAAGGGATGCCGCCAGACCATGTGATGCGGCAAACCGAGCTCCTCACCGACTCGACGGGCTTCATCCTTGAATAAATAGCGCAAAGGCTCTATCAAATTGAAGCGCATATCCGCCGGCAGCCCACCCACATTGTGATGGGTCTTGATTTTGGCAGCCACTGCCCGGTCGGGCGCCGTCGACTCGATAACGTCCGGGTACAGAGTTCCCTGAGCCAGGAAATCCACCTGACCCAATCTTGTGGCTTCCGCCTCAAACACGCGAATGAAACGCGCGCCGATCCTCTTGCGCTTGACCTCAGGGTCGGTTACACCGGCCAGGTCGGAAAGGAATTGTTCCGTAGCGTCGGCAGCCAACAACTGTATTCCCAGATTGTCGCGAAAAGTGGCCACCACCTGCTCCGGCTCGCCACGTCGCATGAGCCCATTGTTGACGAAGATACAGGTCAACTGGTCGCCGATTGCCCGGTGCAATAAGACCGCCGTCACGGCAGAATCGACGCCACCCGACAGGCCGCAAATGACCTGTCCATCTCCAACGGTGGACCGAATCCGGCCGATCGAGTCTTCGATGAAGTTTCCCGGCGTCCAGCCACCGTGGCAGCCGCACACGTTATACAGAAATGCGTGCAGGATTGCCTGGCCTTGCGGCGTGTGGACCACTTCGGGATGGAATTGCAGGCCGTAAAACCCCCGGTTGATATCACCCATCGCGGCCATCGGGCTGTTCTGCGAATGTGCCAGGGCCACAAAACCGGCCGGCAGCCGGGTGATCCGGTCGCCATGACTCATCCAGACGTCCATTGCACCATCTGAATCCAACTGCACGTCGGCGAAAATCGGCACCTCCGGAACATCGAGGTGGACACGCGCGGGACCATATTCACGGTCTTGGGCCGGATCGACTTGCCCTCCCAGATGGTAGGCCAACAACTGCATGCCGTAACAGATGCCCAAAACAGGTTTACCGCTGGCAAGGATATAGTCGGGCAAATGGGGCGCGCCGGGCGCATACACACTGGCCGGGCCGCCGCTGAGTATGTAGGCTGCCGGCTCCAATTCGCCCACCCGCTCATCCAGCGCGTCGTATGGAATCAGCTCGCAATATACCTCAGCTTCGCGCACTCTGCGCGCGATGAGCTGGCTGTACTGAGAGCCGAAGTCAACGATGACCACCGCCTCGCGTTCAGCCACACCCAGGCCATTATACAAAAACGAACTCATCGTCGTCCATACTTTCGATAACCGCCAATGCGTAGATTGGGACGTTTAGGCCAGACAGCAACTCACGCCCGTTTTCGAACGCCTTTTCGATCAACACGCCAATTCCTTTGAGTTCCGCGCCGGCATCCTGGGTCAACTTCACCAACGCTTCGATCGTCTTGCCTCGCGCCAGAAAATCGTCGATAATCAGCACTTTGTCGCCCGGTTCCAGGAACTCGGGTGATACCATCATGTGCACCTCCACGCCCTTGGTATGTGACGGCGCACTGGCCACAAAAGCCTGCGTCGGCATGGTGACCGGCCGCGTCTTACGGGCATAGACGATCGGCACCCCAAGGGCCAGGGCGGCGGTGAAAGCCGGCGCAATACCCGATATCTCGGCCGTCAGGACCTTGTTGATGCCCATAGCGCCGAAGTGTGCCGCCAGTGCGCCGCCGGCGGCCAGCATAAGCGCCGGGTCCACCTGGTGATTGATAAAACCATCGACTTTTAGAATACCATTTCCCAGGTTTTTGCCTTCACGACGAATTCTTTCTTTGAGTGCTTCCACGGTCCTTTACCTCTCAAGAGATAGTGTTTGAGTAGCCTGCGTCGTTGAAGGACCTATATACAGTATGTTTGCCTCTCATTATACCACAACCGGTGCTATTTAGGCAGGTTTGTGGGCCGGGATTCAACCGCAGAATCTACGCCAGACTAGTATAGTACCTCAGTACACTTGTCGAATCCGCCCAATTGCCTTAACATGAATTGTGAGGGAGATAAAAAAACGGGAACAAAAAATGAGGGAACGCGCTGCACTTAGCCTAGCTTTCATAGTCGTGTTTTGCCTCCACGCAAGCCATGCCATCGCTGCCCCCCCCAGAGACATTCAAGCTCCAGTGCCCAAGTGGCAATTGGGCGGCTGCCATTACCCGGACCTGGAATGGTGCGAAACCGGCTGGTATTCTTCGCCGGCTGTCGCCGACCTGGATGGGGATGGTAACAAAGAAGTCATCGCCGGCAGCTATTCTGTGTTCGCTCTGGACGGTGAAACGGGGGCGCTTGAATGGCGTGTGGCGGCCGGTGACGATACCAGCGAAGACTACCGCTACAATGGTTTGTCGACCAACGCCAGCATCGTCGTTTCCGACGTCGACGACGACGGTGAAATCGAAATCGTCACCGCCCACGACGGCGGATACGTCTCGGTCTACAATCGCTTTGGCTACTTCGAGCCGGGTTGGCCTCAACGTCCCACTCATTACGGACTATCCGGCCTGGCCGTCTACGATCTGGACGGTGATGGCCAAAAGGAAATCATCGTGACAGCCGGCACGCTCTCGCCGGTCAACACCTGGGTCTTTGAGCCCGACGGCAGTCTGCGAGCGGGTTGGCCGCAATGGGGTGGAGGTGAAGGGTACGCCTACGGGACTTTCAGCGACACGCTGGCCGTGGGTGACATGAATGGAGATGGGCAGGTCGAAATCATCGTTCCGTCGGACTACGACAACATTGCAGCCTTCAAGCCGGACGGTGGACAGGTAGCAGCCAACCCCATCTTCAACGTCCCCGTTTGGGGCTTCGTAAACACCTTCGCCAGCCTTCCGACCGAAATCCGCGGTTGGAGTTACTGCAACCCCGAGGATGGCTGGGAAGAGCTCTATCTGGCGAATTTTGACAACGGCGCAGCCGTTATCTCCGATGTGAACGGTGACGGCGTTGTCGAAACCGTCGTCTCGAGCAACATTTACGACTGTTCCCGTGACCGGCGCCCCACACTTTATCACCAGATTTACATTTTCAACAACGATCGAACGCGATTCTACGACGGTACTTATGACTGGCGAACCCTTCCGCGCGACATAGGGGCGCCGCTCAGCGAAGATGAGGATACCATTCGCAATATAAGGCCAAGCCCGGTCGTCGTCGACCTGGATGGTGATGGACTGAAGGAAATACTTTATCCCTCTTTCGACGGCCGTTTGCACGCCTTTTGGCTGGACAAAACAGAACACGGGCAATGGCCCTACTCGGTCTACAACCCGGCCGAGGGTGTCTACCGGTTTCCCTCTGAACCGGCCGTCGTCGACCTGGATAACGACGGCAAAGCCGAGGTCATTTTTACCTCCTGGCCTGAAGCACGCGACAACCTGGTCGGCAAACTGCACATCCTCAATTACCTGGGAGAGCCACTGTACGAGTTGCCATTGCCCCCCTCGTGGTCGACCGAATACCCCGACGCCTGGAACGGCGGTCTGGCCGCGCCGACACTGGCCGACATCGACAACGATTTCGAACTGGAAATCCTGGTCAACACGGCCACGGCGGGTGTTATGGCCTTTGACCTGCCGGGCACGACGAATGCCCGCATTTTGTGGGGCACAGGCCGCGAAAATTACCAAAGGACCGCTTCACCACTCCGTGGCTCGCTGGAAGACTCGTCGGTCCAGGCACGACCATCGTCCGTCAGCTCCGGGGACATCATCACCTATACCATCCAGGTAGAGAATCCCTATCCGACCATACCCAGCGCGCGTTTCACCAACACATTGCCGGCCGACGTCACGCTGGTGGGCAGCCCGTGGGCTTCGTCGGGCGACATCGCCGCGGAAGGTCTTTCCGGCCAGGGACAGCCGGCCTCTTTTGTCTGGACTGGCGCCGCGGAGTCTATGGTGCCAATTGTCATCACCTTTTCAGTGCAGGTCGACCCCGAGCTTGCGCAGCCACGCAAGTTGATCGACGAATTGGTGCTGGACGACGAAGAGGGAAATTCCTGGCACCGGGAAGCCGTCGTCCTGGCCAATGCTACCAGTACGCACCTGCCATTCGTGATCAAATAATTCCCGATCCACCGCCACCTCGATTTTTCCAACCTCTTTGATCGATTCAGATTTGTCGACCGAGAAACGCACAGGATCGCGTAGACTTTGTCAGTGCTTGTGGGCTGAAAATCTTCAACCCACAGCATTGATAATGGAAGAAATCGACTGCCAGCCTCACCAGTAAGCAGGGCACCTCTCCTGTAGAGACAACGACTTGACACCGGCGTTCCGATGTGTTACACATTAACTGCTGGCGGCTTGGCCTTGTATCGATCGACTAAGGAGGGGGTCTGTTGAACGAGCTCATTTTAGCCCGACTGCAATTTGGTATTACCTCGACGTATCACTTCTTCTTCGTCCCGATAACGCTGGGACTCTCGATTTTCGTGGCCATTCTCGAGACTCGTTATGCGCGTTCAGGGGATCCAACCTTCAAACGCATGACGAAGTTCTGGGGAAAACTCTTCCTGATCAACTTCGCTATGGGTGTGGTCACCGGCATAGTGATGGAATTCCAGTTCGGCATGAACTGGTCCGAGTATTCCCGTTTTATGGGCGACATCTTTGGCGCACCGCTGGCCATTGAGGCGCTTTCAGCCTTTTTCCTTGAATCGACTTTCCTGGGAATCTGGATATTTGGCTGGGACAAGCTATCCAAATCCATGCACGCAGGCGTGATGTGGCTGGTGGCAATCGGAGCCAACGTGTCGGCCTTTTGGATATTGACTGCCAACTCCTTCATGCAGCAGCCGGTTGGCTACGCGCTGCGCAACGGGCGCGCCGAAATGACCGACTTTTTCGCACTGATCACCAACCCGCACGTGTTGTTTCAGTTTCCGCACGTCCTGACCTCCGGCGTCGCCACGGCCGGGTTCTTCGTGCTGGGCATTAGCGCGTATCACCTGTTGCGCAAAGGCAAGGACCTGGAGACCTTCCGCCGCTCGTTTAATACCGCTGTGGTCTATTCCCTCATCGGGGTTATTTTGGTGATTGTGGTAGGCCACGCCCAAATGCAGCACCTGGTCATAACCCAGCCGATGAAATCAGCCGCCGCCGAAGCGCTTTGGCATAGTGAGGATCCAGCCGGTCTATCCCTGTTCGCCATCGCCGATCCTAAGGCGCAACGCAACATTGTCTCCATCAAGATTCCCTTTATGCTCAGTTTCCTGTCCTACAATTCGTTCCAGGGCATGGTCCATGGGATCACAAATGTCCAGGAGCAATACGTGCAGCAGTACGGACCGGGCAACTATATCCCGCCGGTGATGGTCAGCTACTGGTCGTTCCGCATTATGGTCGGCGCTGGCTTTCTGATGGCCGCCCTGGCCCTGATTGGGCTTTACCTGGTGAAGAAGAGACGCCTGGATAGATTTCCGCTGTTTCTAAAGATTCTGCTGCCGGCCATGGCCTTGCCCTACCTCGCCAATGTGACCGGTTGGGTCCTGACAGAAATGGGCCGGCAGCCGTGGATTGTGTATGGGTTACAGAAGACTGAACAAGCAGTCTCGCCCAGCGTCTCGGGCGGCGAACTTCTGTTCTCGCTGATCACTTTCAGCCTGCTATATGGCACTTTGATGGTCGTCGATGTGTACTTGCTGGCGCGATCCGCCCGCCAGGGACCTGAGGATGATTCGGAAGACAATGTGGCTGAACAGGCTGCCTCAACCATTGGGCTGACCTAGTTGGGCAATCCGTACCGCACAGGGTAACTTGCGGCACACGGCATCACACCTCGACCTCACCCAGGTTTCGAGGGCACGCCAGTTGACAACCACTTTCAACGAGTGTTAACGAGTGCTAACGAGTGCAAATAGGAAGGGTACTATGGATCTGAATACAGTCTGGTTCATCTTGATCGGCGTTTTGTTCACCGGCTTCTTCTTTTTGGAGGGGTTCGATTACGGTGTGGGTATTCTCCTTCCTTTTCTCGGCAAAGACGACCAGGACCGGCGCTTGATTATAAACACCATCGGTCCATTCTGGGACGGCAACGAAGTGTGGCTGGTAACCGCCGGTGGCGCCATGTTTGCCGCATTCCCGCACTGGTATGCAACCACCTTCAGCGGTTTCTATCTGCCGTTGGTGCTTCTGTTACTGACCTTGATTGTGCGTGGGGTTGCATTCGAATTTCGCAGCAAAGACCGCAACCCCCGCTGGCGCCACCTGTGGGATTGGCTCCTTTTTTTGGGCAGCATCGTGCCCGCCCTATTGTGGGGAGTGGCACTCTCAAACTTTTTGCGGGGCGTCCCCGTTGACGCCAGCAAGGAATACGTGGGTGGGTTCTTTAACCTCCTCAACCCGCTGGCCCTGGCCTGTGGCCTGGCGGCGGTGCTCGTCTTTGCCTTCCACGGGGCAATTTTCCTCAACTTAAAGACGGCCGGAGAGCTTTCCGAGCGGGCCAAGGGTTTCGCCGCCAGGCTGTGGCTTCCGGCGACAGTTGTGGGCGCCCTGGCTCTCGGTCTGGGGTATTTCACAACCGATGCCGCCTCGCGTCTTGGCCTGGGACTGGTGGTTCTGCCGGTTGCGGCTTCCCTGGCGTTGTTGGTTTCGGGCCTGGTCTTGGCCCGCGGACACAGCGGCTGGGCCTTCATCTTGACTGCCAGCGCCATCGCCCTGGCGGTTATCTCTTTGTTCGTCGCTCTTTATCCACGCGTGCTCGTCTCCAGCCTCAATCCGGATTGGAGCCTGACCATTTATAACGCGTCATCCAGCCCGTATACGCTGCGGGTGATGAGCATCGTGGCGCTGATTCTGGTGCCGGTCGTTTTGCTCTACCAGGCCTGGTCGTACTGGATCTTCCGGCAGCGGATTGGCCGCGAGTCAACTTTGGAATACTGACGGGCGGCTCGCCGTTCGCAATGCGGCAAGAACGACCTGAAGTAGATTCCCTCGAGTTACTTTTTTAGGGGCGCCGTGTTCGGTGCCCCCTTTGGACTAGCCTGTCTTTATTCTGCGCTGCTTTTTGGGCCACAAGGCCGGTGGGGAAACCCTATTCAGGATTATCCGTACCACTGAATACAACTCGCCTGGCCCGGCACAGCCCGCAGCGTGCGCCAGTATCTGCCATTAGGAGGCCGTGCATCGTGAAATATCGTCGACTTGGAAAAACTGAGCTGCGGGTATCGGTGGTGGGGGTCGGTACGTGGCAATTTGGCGGCGAATGGGGCAAAACGTTCGAGCAAGATGAAGTCGATCGAATAATGGCGAGAGCCATGGAACTGGGCATCAACCTGGTCGACACCGCCGAATGCTATGGCGATCATCTATCCGAGAAACTGGTCGGGCAGGCCATTCGAGGCAGCCGTGACCAATGGATCGTAGCCACCAAATTTGGCCATAAATACGACGGCCTATTCGACCGCAGCGGCCATTGGTCCGCCGATGACGTTCGCCAACAGCTCGAGGACTCGCTGCGTGCGTTAGGCATCGATACGATTGACCTATACCAGTTTCATTCGGGCGGTGATGAAGTTTTCGATCAGGAAGAACTGTGGCAGATGTTACAGGACCAGGTGCAGGCCGGCAAGATACGCCACCTGGGCATTTCGATCAGCAGCCGGCGAGAAATGCTGCACCAGGTAGAAAAGGCGAGCGAGGTCGGAGCTAGTGCGATCCAGTTGGTCTATAACCGGTTGGAGAGACTGCCCGAAGCGCGCATTTTGCCGGCCTGTCAAGAGCAGGATTTAGGCGTCTTGGCACGGGTGCCCCTGGCCAGCGGGCTGTTGAGTGGCAAATACCGGCCGGGGACAGACTTCAGCAAACCCAACGACGTGCGCTCAACCAAGGACCAGGAAAAATTGCAGCAACAGTTGCGCGAAGTCGAAGAGATCAAACGCCAGGAAGTGCCGGAGGGCGCCAATATGGCCCAGTGGGCGCTGGCCTGGTGCCTGAAACACCCGGCCGTCACCTGCGTCATTCCCGGCTGCAAATCTATCGAACAGCTCGAATCCAACGCCGGCGCCGCCGATTTGGCCGACGCGAACCACCCCCAATCGATCCCGTAATACCGCCCAGGTAGAGAGGTTTGGTGCGACACGATGAGCCAGCAATCGAAAACAACGGTTGATGAATTCTGGCAGTCTTTTCTGGCCTCCCTGCCTGCCGAGGCGAGACCGGCTACAGACGAGTACCAAGCCTGGCATTTCTGTGACAACGAGAGCGATGCAAATGAGTTGGCCGCGCTGACCAGGTCGGGCATAAAACAGGCCACCTGCGGATTGCTGTGGGCTTACCAGGCCGAGGGACAGGTGCTGCCGCAATCCGGAGACATCAGCATTATCACCGACTGGCGTGGGCAGCCGCAATGCATCATCGAGACGACTGAGGTGCAAATCTGCGCCTTCAACGAGGTCGACCAGGGCTTTGCAGCCGCCGAAGGGGAAGGTGACGGATCGCTTGAATCGTGGCGACGGGTGCACTGGGACGCATTTGCCAGGGAGTGCGCCATCATCGGCCGGCGTCCGCGCGACCATATGCCGGTCGTGTGCGAAAGATTCCGGCTGATATATGCCGGCTAGACAAGACCAACTGTCCTCGATCTCCGCCAGGGAAACGGACCATTGCGACTCGTTTCCCTGGCTTTCTTTTTGGGCCGATCCGTACCGCTTCACTCCGCGGCCAATGATAGGGGCACCTGTGAGCCTTTAAGAGTCCCGTAATCTTTTCTTCGCAGCGGCGTAAGCAATACCCGGTATCCTATTGGTAGGTAAAACTATCCCCTGAGGACGCGATGAAATGAGGTGTTTATGCGACCGGCTATCAAATCAATCAGTCCGTTGGCCAAAACAGGGCTGTTGGGAACGGCAGTCTTGTTGGTGGCTGTGGCGGCAGTCGGTTGCTGGGCCGCCGGCAATGCGCCGGCAGGTGAGGAACCGGTGATGGCAGCTTCACCCTCCAGGACGGCAACCGAAATTCCGGCTGAGTTGGAGACGGCTACTTTTGCTATGGGTTGATTTTGGGGTGCGGACTCCCAGTTTGGGGGCCTGAATGGCGTGTTCAGCACCCGCGTCGGCTACGCAGGCGGCACGACGGCAGATCCAACCTATTACAGCATCGGTGACCATTCCGAGAGTGTCCAGGTGCGTTACGAACCCAGCATTATCAGTTATCAAGATTTGCTGGACGTCTTCTGGAACTATCACAATCCAACCCAACCGGCCTATTCGAAACAATACCAATCGATCATTTTCTACCACAACGAGCAGCAGAAGCGCCTGGCCGAAGCAAGCAAAGCGGCCCGCGAAAAAGAGCTGGGCGCCGAAGTGTTTACCGAGATCGTGCCGGCCGGTGAGTTCTATTCCGCCGAGACTTACCATCAGAAATACCAGCTACAGAGTAATCTCGAACTCATGCGTCTGCTGGCGCCGCTGTTTCCCACCAACGACGACTTCATCGACTCCACGCTGACGGCGCGGCTGAACGGCTATATGGGCGGCCAGATCTCTTTGCAGGAATTGGAGGACGATCTGCGGGCGATGGATCTGTCCCCCGAGCTGGTCAACCAGATTTTGGAGGTGCTGCACCCCACGTCCTGAAAAGGGGCGCGGGGGAGACAACAGGTTGCTTGTGAGGTGGATATTGACCGGCAACCGAGCAAGGTGAGGGCCGGGGGCTCTCAGGAGACGAGGCCGGTGAACCAGTTCATTGCCAGCTTCGTGTCAGCGTATTCGAGGGAATAGCCCTGCACGCGCTTGGCGAATTCGAACACATCGTGGAAACCGTGGCCGGCCAAATTGCGGGCATTGACCAGGCTTTGCATCAATTGGAAGGCTGTTTTGGTGGGAGAGAGGTAGGTAACCCGAAAAGGCACTTCCGGAAGGTAATGCGGAAAAATGACGTAGTGCGGCCGTACCGACCTGGTCACCCGGGCCAAGGGCAGCGCCATCGGGTCGATCAGGACGCTGCCATCGGCCGCGAATTTGAGCTGCTGTAGGTACGTTTCATCCAGCCAGTGCGCCAACAATCTCGAAGAACCCGGCTTGAGGTGTATCGGTCGCGGAAAACCGGTCATCAGCCCCGAATCTAAAGAGACGCCGATCAATTCGTCGGTCAGGAAACGGAATCCGGCCGCCACGAGGCGCGCGGTTAAGGTGGATTTGCCATAGCCGGAGCCGGCGCACAGTATGATCCCTTTGTCTTCCCAGGCGATTCCAGCGGCGTGAAAGTTCAACGCGTCGACGCACTTGCCGGTCAACGAACTGGTCAGGTGTTGGATCAAAAACAGGAGCGACCAGCTCGAATTGATGCCGTCGTAGGCCACCTCTTCATCACACTCAATGCGGATCTTATTCTTCTCGTATAGGGTGACCCGATAGGTGGAGACAAGCGGTCCATCGTCGACCAGGCAATGTTTCAGTTGTTGTTGCAGTTCGGCCTGCAGACCGGCATCGTTCAAGTAGACGTCAATTCGATTGCCGCAAAAGCCGACCGCCACCGGCTCGAGACTCACAGACATCATTCCCAGGTAACCGCCCCATACTCTTTGAAAATCTCTAAGGTCTCACGGACGTCATTTTCGATTTCGCCGGCCGCCTCGGGATAGGCGTCGACCAGCAATTGGCAGATTTCCGCCACTGTCCGCTGGCCGTCGCACAGTCTCCATATCAGGTAACCGCTCTGATTGCTGTGCAGAATGTTGGTACTGGCCGGGTGGTACAGCAAGATCTCTCCGTCCAGGGCCTCCATCTGGTAACCATCGACAATTTGAGGGCGCACGTCGTCTTCCATCGTTCATTGCCTCCAGAATATGCGGCGATACCAACCGGGCGGCCGCCAGTTTTGCATGATCGGTATAACCCGCGGCGGCCAACTCAGTATGTGCAAGGGATGTCCCATCCATCGCGTGGCGAATATCGACCTGCCGGCCGCCACGCCATAGTATAAACGCAACCACCATTCTCCCGGAAAAAAGGTGTCCTTTACGGCCTTTGCCCAGGGCTTTGCGCGGGTCTTTTTCCAGGACACGCGCGGCCAGCCTTCAAAGTCCAGCCCCACATCTTGGGGCCTGGGTTCCTGCACCAGGCCGGCTCTCTGCCGGGTCGGTTCCGAAAGAGGAACCAGAAAGTGAACCGCGGACAGCGTGCCCAGGCTGCTGGGCATAAACCGTCTTAACAGGTCCCAGTCGATTTGTCCGGCGTATTGTTCGCTCACGCCGACAATGTCGGCGCACCATATCATTTTCATCGGTTCCAGCAAATACGCAGTATGCTGGCAAACGTGGTGCAATAGTGAGGTCGGCGCCAGTGAATAGGCCGTCAACCCGTCGACGTTGAAGGCCATTTTGTTGTCGAACAACTCCTCAATGTTTACCCGTCGCCGGCCCATAAACGGCTCGTTCAACTCCTGGTGAATTTCAATGCTGACCGTCATACTGTTCACCCGCTTGGTGGCAACGGGCAAGTGCTTGGTGTCGGCGTCGACGTCTGACAGGTCAGCTGTTGCGAAACCCAGCTCGGTCAGAATCAACTGAGCCGATATGGCGTGGGCGGGTCGTACGAGAATATCCATGTCACGCATAGGGCGCAGCCCCGGCTCGGCGTAGACCAGGTGGGCCAAAGCCGCCCCTTTCAGGAGAATGGGCGTAATGCCGGCCGCGTCGAACTGTTGCAGAACGTCGCGTAGGACGGTGACCCGTGCCTGGCTGGCCAATCGGTGTCGCAAGAAAAGCGCCTGCAACTGGAGCTTGACGGCAGGGGGAATGTATTCCGGCCTCGAGCGCAGATGGGCATACACAAGGGGCGCCATGGCGTGCGCTTCGACCAACTCAACCGCTCTTTCCTCGTTTTCGAGAAACGCGGCAACCTGGCGCACAGATGGTTCATCCAGCGAGACTGGTTTGGGGTGAGCGCATAGAGCCAATTGGGATAAGCGAACGATTTTGCTTGCCTCCATCAGGCTGAGGTAACACATCCCGGAAAAAGCACATGTCACGGCCTGAATGACGGGTTATTCTGGCTGTACTCTTTCCGGCGCGGCCGCCGCTCGTGCGAGCGACCTGGCAAGCGCATTATACCATCGTTCGCCAGAGGCAGCGAACAAGTACGATGTAGAGCAAGTTGATTTTGCCGGGTCTGGGACAATGTGACCCGCCATCCAGACGAATAAAAAGTATCGGCGGACACGGTGGACATTGAGAGTATCTGCCATGCGCCGCCCAGGTGCTGGACAGCCCGCGCCTAATTCCGTTCTCCGGGTGTGTCCCAGGTCTTTTTCAGGAGAAATGGAGCTGAGCCAAGGCTTGGCTGCGAAGTAGCCTCGTGAGAGACCGCTCACATAAAGAGATTAAACCGGCAGTCGGCTCGCGTGACCGTCCAACAAGAAAATGGGACACATCCGCGTTCCCGATGTCTTTGACAGATTTTGTGCGTTATGGTATGATTTCACTATCCTCGTGGAGGAACAGCAATGTCACAAGGTGTCGTGGGTATCCACCTGATGGTCGACTTGCCGGCGGCTGAATCACCGACGCGCCGGACCGAAGTGGCACGCCTGACTACGTACACTCCCTTTACCGGGGAGTATTATTATTGGGTCGCGATCGACGGCTGCGCTGCTTCCACCTGATCGAGGTTTTTGAAGGACAACGATAGTCCAGGACAATACGAAGGGCGTGGAGCAGCGAAATCCACGCCCTTGTTTGTTAGGTCTACAACCGCAGTTCGGCGAATCGGTCTTCGATTTCGCCCACCTGGGTAAAAAGCGCAAGCGGTTGAAACACTGTTGTGTTACCCGAAACGGCGCGTAAGCGAGTGCACGCGCTCTCTTGGTGAAGCACACCTGTAATATTTGGTAGCGGAACTGGAAGTGAAACGGCCTATGAGGCAGGAAAAAATGTGTCGCGGATTACGCGGAGCCACTACCGCTGATGCCAACACCAGGGAGGCGATTATATCGGCCACCCGTGAACTGCTGACACAGATCGTGGCCGCCAATCAGGTTGAGGTCGACGATGTGGCCAGCGCTTTCTTCACTACCAGCCCGGACCTTACGGCCGAATATCCGGCTGTGGCCGCCCGCCAGCTTGGTTGGCACTCGGTGGCACTGATGTGCAGCCACGAAATGGCTGTGCCCCACGGGCTGCCGCGCTGTATTCGCGTTCTTATCCATTGGAACACAGACAAACCCAGCACTGCCCTGCGTCATATTTACATCAGGGATGCAATCAGGTTGCGCCCAGATTTGGCACCGCAGCCCCAAGATGAGGAGAATTTGCTATGATCATCATCATGAAAATGGGTGCCTCGGAAGAGGAAATCCGATCCGTCACCGACAAGGTGGAGGATTTGGGTTTTCGCGTGCATCTGTCGCCGGGAGAAGAAAGAACCATCATCGGCGTTATCGGCGACGAGCGCCCGCTGGACAAAGATAGTATGGGGCGTATGTCGGGCGTGGAAAGAATCGTGCCCATTCTACGCCCGTTCAAGCTCGCCAGCCGCGACTTTCAGGCGATCAACACACAATTCACCGTCAAGGGCTGTGCCATCGGTGGACAACAGTTGGTGATGATCGCCGGGCCGTGTGCCGTAGAAAGTCGAAGCCAACTGCTGGAGACCGCCCACATGGTCAAAGAAGCCGGCGCGCACATGTTACGCGGCGGTGCGTTCAAACCACGCACTTCTCCTTATAGTTTTCAGGGCCTTGGTGAAGAAGGCCTGCAATATCTGGCGGAGGCCAGCCAAGCCACCGGCTTGCCGGTGGTGACTGAGGTGATGGCCCCCGAGCAGGTGTCATTGGTGTGCCAATACGCCGACGTTTTGCAGATAGGGGCGCGCAATATGCAGAATTATGCATTATTGCACGCTGTTGGGGAAGCAGATTTCCCCGTACTGCTAAAACGTGGCATGATGTCTACAGTAGAAGAACTCCTCATGAGCGCTGAATACATTATGAGCCACGGCAACCGGCGCGTGATGTTGTGTGAGCGGGGCATTCGCACATTTGAAACGTCCACCCGCAATACGTTGGACATCAATGCCGTTCCCGTGCTTAAGGAGTTGACGCACCTGCCGGTTATCGTAGACCCCAGCCACGCCACAGGCAAGTGGAATCTGGTAAACGCCACGGCCAAGGCAGCCGTGGCGGCCGGAGCCGACGGGTTGATGGTCGAAGTCCACCCACGCCCGGAGGAGGCACTTTCGGATGGCGGACAGTCTCTTCGCCTGGGCCGGTTCGTCGACCTGATGAAAGATTTGCACCGCATCGCCGACGCAGTAGACCGTACCCTCTGAGTGAGGCCAACCCATCACCAGGAGTTTTTTATGAGCCAGAAATACGAAGACAGCCAACTTTTCAGGATCCGTCACTCAGCCTCACACGTAATGGCCCAGGCGGTGCTGGAACTTTTTCCCGAAGGCAAAATTGCCATCGGCCCGGCCATTGAAGATGGATTCTATTACGATTTTGACCTGCCGCGCTCGCTG
>CAZHBM010000050.1:0-10396 GCA_964529945.1 uncultured Anaerolineales bacterium
TCAACGATCTGCTGGCGTTGAAGGCCGACCCGCTGTCGCTTCAACTGGCGGTGGTGCAGTCTCAGGCGGCCTACGACGAGGCCCGGGCTGCCGTGCCGGTCGCCGAGGCCAACCTCAAGGCGGTTCAGGCCGGCGCGACCCAGGAACAAATTGCCCTGGCTCAGGCCCAGGTGGACCAGGCCAAGGCCAATCTCGATGCCCTCACCGTCCAGGAGGGCAAATACCTGATCCAGTCGCCGATCGACGGACAGGTGATCGCCAAGTCGGTCAACCAGGGTGAGGTCGTGCTTCCCAACGACACCTTGCTGACCCTGGGAAACCTGGACCAGGTCAAGCTGACGGTTTACGTGCCCGAGCCCGAAATGGGCCGCGTGACCTACGATCAGCCGGTGCAGGTGACGGTCGACAGTTTTCCCAACCGGGTGTTCACCGGAACGGTGGTCTACATCGCCACCGAGGCCGAGTTCACCCCCAAGAACGTCCAGACCAAACAAGAACGCTCCGGCACCGTCTTCGGTGTGAAAATAAAGATACCTAACGGACAGCATCTGCTCAGGCCCGGTATGCCGGCCGATGCTTTATTTGTCGAATAGCAGGCACCCCGGCACGGGTTTCCTGGGCGGGGTTTTGCAGTTTGGGAGAATACACTGATGAAAAAACGATTGATTATTCCGGTCGTGATTGTTTTGGCTGCCGCACTCGGCGGTGGCTATTGGTGGCTGACGGGCGGGCGGGAGGTTGTGCTGTCCGCCACTGCCGGGACGGCCAACACGCCGGCCGACATTTTCGGCTCCGGCACCATCGAGACCGACCAGATCGCCATTGCCGCACAGCTCGGCGGACGAGTGATCGCCGTACAGGTGTCCGAAGGCGATTCGGTGACCGCCGGCCAGACCCTGATTCAGCTCGACACGACCGATTTTCTGGCCCAACAGGCGCAGATGTTGGCCGGCGTGGACATGGCCCAGGCCAACCTGGCCGAGGTCAAATCCGGGCCGCGTCCGGTCGACGTGGCCGTGTCCCAGGCCACACTCGAGCAGGCCAAAGCCTCGGCCGGGGCCGCCGAAGCGATCTGGCAGCAGGCCCGGCGCCTGGTGGACAACCCCCAGGACCTGCAAATCCAACTCGATGGGCTGAAGGGCCAGTTGGCGGTCGCCGAGGATGAGGTCGAGATGGCGCAAACGGAGCTCAAGCTGGCCCAAATCGAGCGCGATGAGGCCATGCGCAATCAAAGCGACGACGCCGCCCTGACCCAGCAACAGATTTCGCAAAAGAAGGTCGAGGCAGCTGACATTGCGGTTGGCCTGGCCGAAGCCAAGCGCGACGGCCTGCAGTCCCAGGTGGAACAACTGCAAGCCATGGTCGCCTTCCCGGTGCAACTGATCGTCCAGGCCAATCAGACCCACGCCTCCACCCAACTGGCCTGGGCAGCGGTCGACGTGGCCCGGGCCAACCTGGTCGTCACCAGCGCCGGCCCGCGCCCGGAGGACGTCCAGGCGGCCGAGGACCAATTGCAGCAAGCCCAGGCCGCCCTGCACAAGATGGACGTCTATCTCGATCTGCAAACGCTGACCGCGCCCCAGGCGGGTATCGTGTCCCAAAAATCAATTTACGTCGGCGAATTGGCCACTCCCGGGGCCGTGTTGATGAACCTCGAAAACCTGGACCAGGTCAAACTGACTGTCTACATCCCCGAGACGCAGATCGGCCGCGTCCAGGAGGGCCAGACGGCCAGGGTGAACGTCGATGCCTACCCCAACCAGATCTTTGAGGGTCGCGTCATCTACATCGCCCCCCAGGCCGAGTTCACGCCTAAAAACGTGCAGACCAAAGAATCGCGCGTCAACCTGGTTTTCGCCGTCAAAATCCTGCTCGACAATCCCGAGCACCTGCTCAAACCCGGCATGCCGGCCGACGCGACCATCCTGAGTGACCTGTAAGCCGGCCTGCCCGGCAACCGGCCCGCCTGGCGCCCAATTTGTCAGGTGGGCCGGGGATGCTATTATGAATGCAGGTTAGACAACAGGTCCTTAGTCGACGGAGGACGGCAAATGGTCACGCGCACCCGCAGCCCACGTATCCGGAGTCTTGTGAAGTATCTCCCGGCCTGTCTCACCGTCATCCTGGCAGCCGCCTCCTTGGTCGCCTGCCAACCCGCCACCCAACAGCCAACCGCCCGGCGACCGGCAACCGCTTCGCCGGTCGCCACCCAACCGGCCAGTGCCACTCCCCGGCCGGCGCCGAGTGATACGGCCACGGCCGCGCCCACCGCGACGGCGCCGCCGTCACCGACCGCCTCGCCCTTGCCTACGGCCGACCTGGGCCGGTTGGCGGCCACGCTCCAGGCGGCCCTGCCGGCCTCGCCCACGCCCGACGCCAGCGGCTTCACCATGGGTGGCTTCGCCGGCGTCAAGGTAGTGCCGCTGGTCTCCAACCGTTCCGAAGCGCCCTATTGGATGGCTTTCTCCTACGGCCAGCGCAGCTACGACCCGAACGTCTACCATCACCTGTCGATCTACACCTACGCCGGCGGCCAATGGCAGGTGGTCGACGACATCCAGTTGACCTGCAGCGACTACCTGGACCCGGATGCCGTCACCCAGGTGATGGTCGAACCGGACCACATATGGATCCAGGTCTCGGGTTTCGCCGGCGCCCATGCCGGCTGCTACGACCTGCTGTCTTTCGACGGCCGGCACCTGACGCCCCAGGTCTCCACCTCCGGACCCAGCCCCGGTATGGGCCGGGTGGAGGACCTGAACGGTGACGGGGTGATGGAGGTCGTCCTGGACGCCAGCGACCCTTACGTTTTCTGCTATGCCTGCGGCGTGCGCTACGTACAATACACCGTCTTGCGTTGGACGGGTGAGAAGATGGCGCCGGTCGATCTGAGCCCGTTGCCCGACACGTCGCCGCCCGAGGTCCAGCAAGCCAACCGGCGGGCGATTTCGCTGGCCCAGGCCGGGCTGTGGCCCCAGGCGACAACGGCTATCGAGACGGCCGCCGCCCTGGCTCCCGGGGACGAAACCGTCGTCTGGAACAAGATTTTGATAAATCTGACCGTGACCGGCTGGTTGGATGAGCTCAAACAGAACGGCTACCCGTTGCTGGTCGACGTCTTCTACGGCGACTACGACGCCGCCCTCCAGGTGGTACGCGCCCAACCGGTCGACAAGATGTTCGGTGTCCAGTCTCCCCTGGTCAGCGGCACCACGGCCGAAGGCTGGGAAGACGTCCTCAGCCAGCGGGTGATTTCCAGCACCACCCAGGCCCTGGCCGCCGAGCCGCTGCTGGCGCCGGCCTATTTCCTGCGCGCCTGGGGCACCTATCTGACCACGCCTGACAGCAGCCAAATGTGGGACGACCTGCGCCGGGCCGCCGAACTGGCGCCCGACGAACCGCTGTACGTCGACGCCCTGGCCTACCTCCAGTCGCGAGCCGGCGCCGGCAGCACCGGCCAACCGCCCGCGCCGGGAACCGAGTTTGTGGTCGATAACAGCCAGCCCGGATTCACCACCACGGGCAACTGGTACCTGGCCGCGGCGACCACCGGCTACGGCGGCGATTGTGCCTGGGCGGCCAGAGGCACGGCCAACACGGCCACCTGGACTGCCGAACTGCCCGGCCCGGGCAGCTACGAGGTGTTTGCCCGCTGGTGCGCCGACCCCAACCACGACCATTCCGCCCGTGCTCGTTTCACCGTCTCGACCGCCGGCGGTGATTACGACGTCTGGGTGGACCAACAGTTAAGCCCGGGTGAGTGGGTCAGCCTGGGCCGCTACTTCCTGCCGGCCGGCGCCCTCAGCCCGGTCAGCTTGCACGCCGGCTTCGATGGCAACGTGGTGGCCGACGCAGTCAAGGTCGTGGCTGCCGGAGATTCCCTGTCCCAGGCCGTGCCGACGCCCTTGCCCACCCCGACCATGGTCGTCTCCAACAACCCGCCCTCGCCGGTCCAACAACTGACCAGCGGCGACCTTTCGCGCCGCCTGTACCTGACCGGCAACACCTTCTACACCTACACGCCGGTGACGGCCCAGGAGGAGGTGCTGTTCGACGACTGCCAGGCCTTCCCCGGGCCGGGCTGTGGCGGGCAGCGCCCCGGTTGGCGGGTCAAGGTGCGCTACCTGGACCAGAGCGGGGATCTGACGGTCACCTATCTCGTCGCCCAGGACTACCGCACCGTTCTCCTGGAGACGGTCGAACCGCTGCGCCAGCGCCAGCGTATCTTCCTGACCGGCTCGCTGCTGGACGGCCGCTATTTCGAGGTCGACCGCTCGCCGGCCGGTGACTGGCGGCTGTTCGCCCTCAGCTCGCCCGACCTGGGCAGCGAAGTCCCTCTCAGCGATCCCCTGCTGGCCGACCTCAAACGCCTGGTGGACACCTACAACATCGTCGCCGTGAATGTGGGTGAACAGCAATGGAAGCTTTACGGGCTGGGACCGGCCGCCCGGCTGTCCGTTGAAGACGAGTTGACGCTGCGCGGCCTGGCCCAGGAGCTGTTGGCGTTAAGCAAGTAGCCCGCTATTTGAAAGACGAGGTTTAGTTATGTCAACACCACAACTACCGGCGTTGGCCGCCGCCGAGCGCGCCGCCCTGACCGATTTTGTCTGCCGCCTGGTCCAAACCCCCAGCCTGCCCGGCCAGGAATCCAAGGTGGCCGGCCTGGTGGCCCAGGAGATGCAGCGCCTGGGTTACGACGAGGTGACCACCGACGCAGTGGGCAACGTGATCGGTGTTGTGCGCGGCCAGGCCGGTGGTGCCGGCCTGCTTTTCGACGGCCACATCGACCAGGTGGATGCCGGCGCGGCCGCCGGCTGGCCCTACCCGCCCTTCAGCGGCCAGGTCGTGGACGGCGAAATCTGGGGTCGCGGCAGCGTCGACATGAAAGGCCCGCTGGCGGCTATGATCTACGCCGGCGGCCTGGTCAAAAAGGCCGGCCTGCAACCGCCGGGCGACCTGATTGTCGCCGCCGTGGTGTTGGAGGAAAAGGGCGGCCTGGGCACGCGAACGCTGGTCCAGCACGTCCACCCCGGGCTGGCGGTCATCGGCGAGCCGTCGGCCGGGCGGCTCATGCGCGGCCACCGCGGCCGGATCGAGCTGGAAGTGCGTTTCGGCGGCCGGTCGATCCACGCCAGCATCCCCGACCAGGGAGTCAACCCGCACTACGCCGCCGCCCGTTTCCTGTGCCGGCTGGAGGATATGCCCATGGACCGGCATCCGGTCTTCGGCCCGGCCAGCGTGGCGCCCACCCTGTACCGCACCGACCAGACCAGCGCCAACGTCACCCCGGGTGAGGTGGTGCTGACCCTCGACTGGCGCAGCCTGCCCCACCAAACCGCCGCCGGCATCGTTCACCAGCTCGAGCAACTGCCGGCCGCCGACCTGGAACCGGAGGCGACCTGTCACGTCCAGTTGGCGTCCTACCATCTCAGCACTTATACCGGCGTCGAGGAGGACTGGCCGGCCCTTTTCCCCTCATTCGAGCTGCCGCCAGACGCGCCCCTGGTCCAACAGGCCCGGCAGGTGCTCTCGCGGGCGCTGGACGAACCGGTCCCGGTCGACGTCTGGCGCTTCGCCACCGACGGTGGCCATACCATGGCGGCCGGCATCCCGACCATCGGTTTCGGCCCCGGCGACCCGACTCTGGCCCACACCAACCGCGAACGGATCGCAATCGACGCCCTGCTGCGCGGCCTGACCGGCTACGCCGCCCTGGCCGTTGACCTGCCGCGTAACCTCTAACCCGGCTGGCGGCGCCTGCCGGCATCGTCTGCGCCTCCCCGCCCGCGATAGCCGGCCGGGCCGCAATGGGTGTGTCCTGAGTTTTTTGCACGAGAAATTGGACCGAGCCAGGACCCGGCGCTGTCTTTTTTATTTCTTATTGGGGAAGGTATTCCACCCAATAGGAAATAAAAAAGGGATAACCCTGCCCGATTTTCTCTATCGACCGTTTCGGGTGTACTATGGTCGGGTTTGGGCAACATTATCTCTTTCTTTTACCACGGGAAGGCAGCCATGAAGTACAACTTTGACCAGATTGTGGACCGGCGGGACGGCGACAGCGTCAAGTGGAACGTTTACGAGTCGGACGTACTGCCCTTATGGGTAGCCGACATGGACTTCGTCTCGCCGTTACCCGTGGTCGAGGCGCTGCAGCAGCGCGCCGCCCAGGCCGTGTTCGGCTATGGGATGGCGCCGCCGGAATACTCCGAATTGCTGGTCGAGCGCCTGCAACGGCTGTACGGCTGGTCCGTCGCGCCCGAGGCGTTGGTTTTCCTGCCCGGCGTGGTGACCGGCTTCAACCTGGCCTGCCGGACCGTGGCCCAACCCGGGAACGGCGTGCTTTTTCAGACGCCCATCTACCCGCCCATCCTGTCGGCGCCCGGCCACCATGGCTTGCTCGCCCAGCCGGCGCCCCTGTCCCGCCGGGCCGACGGCACCTATGGGGTAGACATCGACCACATGCAATCTTGTTTCACCGGCCAGACCCGGCTGTTCATTCTCTGCAATCCCCACAATCCGGTCGGCCGCGTCTTTAGCCAGGCCGAGCTGGAGCAGATGGCCGAGTTGTGTCTGCGCCGCGACGTGATCATCTGTTCCGACGAGATCCACTGCGACCTGCTCTTCCAGGGGGCGCGCCACATCCCCATTGCCGGCCTGGACCCGGAAATCGCCCGCCGCACCATCACCTTGATGGCGCCCAGCAAGACCTACAACATCGCCGGCCTGCACTGTTCGGTGGCCATCATTCAGGATGAGGCCCTGCGCCGCCGCTTTAAGGCCGCCAGGGCCGGGCTGGTTTCCGAAGTGGGGGTATTGGCCTACGCCGCCGCCGTGGCCGCCTATCGCGCCGGCGACGACTGGCTGGTCCAGGTGCTGGCCTACATGCAGGCCAACCGCGACCTGGTGGTCGACTTCGTAAACCGGCGCTTGCCGGGGTTGAGTGTGGCCAGCCCCGAGGCGACCTACCTGGCCTGGATCGACTGCCGCGCGGCCCAGTTGCCGCCCGACCCGTACCACTTTTTCCTCGAGCGGGCGCGCCTGGCTTTCAACGACGGGGCCGCCTTTGGGGAAAACGGGCAGGGATTCGTGCGCCTCAATTTCGCCACGCCGCGCGCCATCCTGCTGCAGGCACTGGAACGTATGGCCGCCGCCCTGCCGGGGTTGGAAAAAGACCGCCCGCCCCTCAACTGACCTGGTAGGGCACGTCGGTCACCACCACGCCGGGCGTGAACAGCAGCGCCGTGCGCAGCAGCCAGGCCGTTTGGGTGTGCAGGAAATTGTTCAGCTGGTGGCGCGGCACGAACTGCGGCACGACCACCGTCAGCATTTCGTCCGGCTCCAGGCCGGCCGCCGTTTCCTCGATGAAGTGCAGCAAGGGCCGCACCAGAATCCGGTACGGCGAATCCAGGATGACCAGTGGCACGTCGGCCGCCCACAATTCCCACTTAAGTTGGATGCGCTCGGCCTCGTCCGGGCTGGTGCTGACGTAGACGGCCGTCACGTCGTCGGACAGGTAACGGGCGTAGCGCAGGGCGGCCAGGGACCCGCGATGCACGCCGCTAAGCGGCACGATGACACGCACACGGCTGATGGGTGGCGCCTCGTGGTAGGCTTCCAACGACAGCCGGCGCGCCAGGTCGATGTAGTGCCAGTGGATGCGGCCGAACAGGAACACCAGGATCGGAATCAGAATCAGCACCAGCCAGGCGCCCTCGACGAACTTGGTCACGGCGAACACCACCATTACCACGGCTGTACTGACGGCGCCGGCGGCGTTGACCACCAGCCGCCACTGCCAGCCCGGCTCGTAGCTCAGGGTCGAGCCACGCTCGGCCAGTTCCACCCCCGGCGCCAGGTGACCGATCTTCCACCAGCGGCGGGCCATGCCGATCTGCGACAGGGTGAAAGACATAAACACGCCGATGGCATACAATGGAATCAAGGCCGTCACGCTGGCCTGGAAGACAACGATCAGCAGGCTGGCGATCAGCGCCAGAAACACGATCCCCCGCGAAAAGACCAGCCGGCTGCCCAGGAAGGCAAGCTGGCGCGGCAGATAGCCGTCGGCGGCCAGCAGCGCTCCCAGGCGCGGAAAACCGCTAAAGGAGGTGTTGGCCGCCATAGCCAGGATCAG
This sequence comes from uncultured Anaerolineales bacterium, assembly GCA_964529945.1. GTDB lineage: Bacteria > Chloroflexota > Anaerolineae > 4572-78 > NAK82 > CAZHBM01. The sequence continues at coordinate 8,138 of CAZHBM010000050.1, forward strand.
CGTCGTGGCCGTCACCACCGCGACGTAGACCAGGCCGCGCCCGCCGAAGGTGGTGCGCGCCAACTGCGAGATCACAGTCTCCTCGTGCGAGGGAACGGCGCCGATGTGCACCGCCAAAAACGTGATACCCAGAAACAGCGAGCCCAAAATAACCGCCATCCACACCAGGGTCACGGCCGCGTTGCGGCTGCGTGGCGGGCGGAAGGCGGTGATCCCGTTTGATATCGCCTCGACGCCGGTCAGGGCGGCCGTGCCGCTGGAGAAAGCGTGCAACACCAGGAACGGCGCGACGGTGGTCAGGACGGCCTGCACTTCCATCGCCGGCGGACCGGCCACCAGCCCCAACGAGCCGCCGGCATAGCGCGCCAGCCCCACGCCGACCGTCAGAAACATCATACCGATGAAGAAATAGGTCGGCACGGCGAAAATCGTGCCCGATTCCCGGACGCCGCGCAGGTTGATCAACATCACCAGCAGCACCAGGCCGACGGCCACGTGCACCCGGTAGGGGTCGAGTGACGGCACGGCCGACGCGACCTGGGCCACGCCCGAGGAGACGGATACAGCCACCGTCAAGACATAGTCGGTCATCAGCGCCGCCCCGGCCACCTTGGCCGGCATCTCGCCCAGGTTGTCCCTGGCCACGACGTACGCCCCGCCACCATCGCTGTAGGCGTGGATCGTCTGCTCGTAGGAGGCCACCACCACCGCCAGCAGGACCACGATGGCAATGGAAATCGGGAAGGCATAACCGAAAGCCATTGCCCCGGCCGCCGCCAGGATGACCAGGATTTCCTGGGTGGCGTAGGCCGTGGAGGACAGCGCGTCCGAGGCGAACACGGCCAGGCCGACCACCTTGCCGATAGCCTCGTGACCGGCGGCGTAGGTGGGCAGCGCGTCGCCGATCAGCCATTTGCGCCAGGGTTGGGTCGGCGCCTCGTCCACCGTTCGACTGATGATGTGTCCCGAATGATCTTTCGAATCCATCGTATCTTACCCGGCGCCGGCCCGGCGCCCACTTTCCCCCCAAAGTCACCGTCACGTCTCACAACGCGGCCTGACGGATGTCTGCACCAACAAGCCACCGGCAAACCCGGCTGCCCGACGCAGCAATTAATGATAATCTGTTGGCCGCGGTTCGTCAAAGCTGGATGTCTCCCAAATGGTCGCCGCAGCAATTGGGCCGCACCCTTAAAGGTTGCCGGGCGGCGGTTAGACGGGTATACTGGTAAAATGTCGTCCGCTTCAGTTCGGACGGCAGCCGCTGGTTTAAAGGACCGAGTCGCGTTTAGCTGAAGAGGAGTTTTTTCGATGGACGCTTACGTAGAAAAGATATTTGTGACCAGCCAGGGCAGCCGGCCTATGCAGTTGACCGATAGTGTCGAAACCATCGCCGGTTGCGGCATCGAGGGCGACCGCTACTGCCTACGCAAGGGCTACTGGACCGGGGTCGACGAATGCCAGGTGACGCTGATCGAGGCCGAGGATATGGAGGAGATCGAGCGCAGCCTGGGCATCAAGGTCGAGGCCGGCCAGCACCGCCGCAACATCGTCACCCGTAACATCCGGCTGGACAGCCTGCGCGGCAAGCGCTTCCAGGTCGGCCAGGCGGTGCTGGAGTACGATCGGCCGCGACCACCCTGCGCCTACATCGAGTCGATCACCCAGCCCGGCATGATGCGGGCGCTGGTGCGCCGCGGCGGCATCTGCGCCCGGGTGATCCAGGCCGGCACCATCAAAACCGGCGACCAGATCACCGTTCTATAAGCCGGGTCCGCCCAGGCCGGGCGGACCTCACGACCCTATCAATCGACCCGCTGCCAGTCGAGCCGGTACCAGCAGGCCACCAGCGGGTCGAAGGCCACGTCGACTTCCGGGCTGAGGGGCTGATCCATCTCGTCTACAATGGATACCTTCCAGGTGGTCAATGCCTGCATGACGGCGACGTCATACTCCCCGCCGCCCTTGGTCCCCACCACCGGGTAGCGGTGCCAGTCGTTGTAGCATAGAACCCGCACGCCGCACAAAGGTTTCCCGGCCGCATCGAACACGTTGCCGATAATGTATCCCGGCGCGTGGGGACAACCCGGGCACGGGTGGCCGGGCTCCACCCGCACCTCTCCCAGGGGCACAAATCCAAAACCGGCAGCACTTTCTGCGGCCGGCTCTTCCGGTTCGGAGACAGGCGCTGCCGTAGGCAGTGCAGGTGGCGGCGCGGGCGGTTCGGGCGTGGCACTCGGAAACGGGGTAAGGGAAGGT
>CAZHBM010000050.1:10496-14861 GCA_964529945.1 uncultured Anaerolineales bacterium
GTGGTTGGGGTATGCGTTGGTTTGGCGGTTGCCGTCGGGCTGAGGACTGGTGCGGCCGGGGTTACGCTGGCCGGTGGCTGCGGCGTTTGTTCCGTCGGGCCCTGCGTCAATGACCGGGCCATCTCTGGGGAGGGCGGTCCGGTTGTCTGGGGCAAACAGGCCACCAGTGCCACCGCCGCCCCGACCAAGGCGACCAGATACCTGTTGCTCATAAGTTTCCTCCCTTCTACTTCCACACCTGTAGGAGAGAGACGTTCTTTGGAAAGAAGCCCGTCTATCCTTCTTCTACCAGCATAGGATATCCGGCTCGACTTGTCAACAGATTCGGTCTTCCTGGGCCGGGAAATGGATGCTCACCTCTGAGTACCCCTGGCGCAGCCGGCGCCGGGCCATCCGGCGGGCCAGCGAACGCGCTTCTTCGGCCGTGGCGCACGGCGTGACCAGGTGGTGCTGGTCGCCGCCGATTTCCCCCCAAACACGCAACACGGCGTGTTCGTCCAGCAGCGACGGGCCGACCTGGACGAGATAGAATCGCGCTTCGTCTTTTTCTTCGTTGATGCGGTGCAACAGGGTTAACGAATTCTCACTCATAAGTCTCCATCCTTTTCGGGCATCGATTCATCTGCGACGTCGTGCGCGGTCGCAATGTCTATTCTCTCGATTTTCGCCGCCAGATTCTGCGAATCGGGCGCGTAAGCCGTCACCGTCTCCAAATTGCGCAGTCCCAGGATGGTTGCCAGGCCGCGCAAGTCCCCCGGGTTGGCCGCCAGATAACGCGTGGCGAAGGTGTGCCGCAATACCTGTGGGCTGATCTCCTTCTCGTCCAGGCCGGCCCGCCAGGCGCTGTTGCGCAACATACGGAACACGCTGCTGCGGTCGCGCAGCGGGCCCCTCTGCCCCACCCACAGCCAGTCGTGGCGTTTGCTGGCCGGCCGCTTTTCCAGGTAAGCCGACAGCGCCGCCCGCACCCGTTGCGCCAGGGGCACCCGGCGCAGCTCGCGCCCCTCCTCGTTGCGGATGACCGCCTCAGCCTGCGCTTCTTCTATCTGCACGTCGCTGCACTGCATAGCCAGCAGTTCGGACACCCGCAGCCCGGTGCCCAGCAGCAGCTCCAGCACGGCAACCGTGCGCCGGTCCCCTTCGGCGTACACCTGGCGCCGCAGCCGCTCGATCTGTTCCTCGTCCAGCCGCTTGACCTCTCGTTCGCCCAGCCGAATCGTCTCCACCTGGACTGACGGGTCGGTGGTCGCCAGCCCCTGGTCGAGGCGCCATTTCAGAAATCGGGAAGCAGCCACCAGGCGCAGGTTGACCGTGGCCGGGGAGAGTTGCTCTTGCTCGAGTTGGTAGGTTTTCCAGAGCTGTAAGTGCTGCGAGGAGATCGCCGCCGGGTCGAAAGGCTGTTTCTGTGCCGAGACCCACCAACCGATGAAGTGCGCCAGCGCCCGCCGGTAGCTCTGGCGGGTATGCCGGCTCTTGCCCTGTTCGGTTATCGCGGTTAGCCATTCGCTGATGGCGGGATGGGTCAAGTCGGTCACTTTGGTCCGGTTCCGGGTTTTGGGTAGTGTCCGGCCAACGCGCCAGGGGCACGAGGTGAGGACGGCGGGTAATTGCTGCCATTATATCACATTTTCGAAAAAATTGCAACATAATTTTTATTATGATGTATCATTATAATGCAAATAACAGCCAGGCCGGAACCGCGAGGATTGTGGCGAGATGGGCGTTCGGCCGCTAAGTTACGGGCATGCGTTTTCGAACGGCCGGCTCAAACCATCGCACTTTTGGACCGGCCGCCCGGTTAATCCCAGGTGGGGCGTTACTTTAGGTTTGATTGGCGGCCGGTTAAGCATCTTTGGGGAGAGCAGCCGGAGAGCCTGATCCGCCGTCGCCGGGCATGGGCATCGGGCTGGAATCACAAAGGGCCGCCGGTCTGATACCGGCGGCCCCCTCTTACGGCTTGAGTGGTCAGAAAATGGCGGTCTTTACAGCCGCCGGCCTAAGCCTGGCCGGAAACGCAGACCGGCCCCGGCCGCCAGCAGGACCAGGCCGGTAAGCAGCAGACCGGCCGGCCAACGGGTCGGACTGCCCGACACCGGCAGCGTGGCCGGCTGGGCCGACTCGTCGCGCGTGATGCGCCCCTCGAGCTGCGGCGCCACCGGCGAGTTCTTGGTGATGTAGTCGGCCACCGAATCGGATAGCGTCGGCCCGAAATCGTAGGCGTTGACGGCATCGTTGGCGAACACGTCGTAGCCGTCTCCCCCGCCGCGCATAAAAGCGTTGCTGGCCACGTTGTAGGTGGCGTTGACGTCCAGCGGCGCGTAGCTGCCGTCGGCCTGCTGCACCTCAACCGCCGTCACCCGCGAGCCGGCCGGCAGGTTCGGGTTCCAGGTGAAGCGCAGACCGGACACCTGCGGGAAGCGGCCGGTGCCCTCGTTGTCCGGGTTGTCGGCCCGGCTGACGCCGTTTTCCAGCGCCTTCCAGACGTCGGCCCCGCTCAGTTCGAAGGTGGCGATGGTGTTGCCGAAGGGCAGCACCTCCAGCACCGAGCCCCAGCTCACCTCGCCGGCCGGGATGCTGGCCCGCAGTGAGCCGGCGTTGAGAATCACGATCTGGGTGCCTTCCGACTGGACGGCCCATTTGGCCGCGTCGACGGTCAGGTCGCCCATAGTGCACTCGGCGAAGCGGCAGGTCATCCGGTCGCCGTCCAGCAAGACCGACGCCTGGCCGATGATCTTCTCCCGCAGCGCCTGCAGCGGTTCGTCGTAGGTCTGGACGTCGGCCAGGTAGTCGGCGTTCTCGGGCACCGAGGCGTCCAGCAGAATCGGGTCGCCGCTCCATTCGACCGGCACGCCCTGGTCGTCGAAGGTGACCTGCAGATCGCCCAGGTACATACCCCAGGCGTAGTCCTGGACCACCAGCACCGGCAGGCCCGCCGGAGACTTGACCACCGTCGGGTACGGGCCCGACGCGCCCTCGACCGTATTGGACAGCAGCGTGTGCGAGTGGCCGCCGACGATCACGTCCACGCCGTCGACCGCCGCCGCCAGTTGCTGGTCGTTCTCGTAACCGATGTGGCTGAGTACCACGATCTTGTCGATGCCTTTGGCCTCCAGCTCCAGCACGGCCGCCTTGACCGAGGTCGCCACGTCGTTGAAGACGATCGTCGGACCCGGGCTGGACGACTTGGGCGTCCCGACGCTGGTGCAGCCGATGACGCCGATCTCCTCACCCCCGGCCGTCAGCACAGTATAGGGTTTTATCAGGCCGGCCAGAGACGGGTCCCCGCTGGCGTCGATGTTGGCGCTCAGCACCGGGAAATCGGCCCCTTTGATGAAGGTCGCCAGGGTGGGCGGGCCGTCGTCGAACTCGTGGTTGCCGACCGCCATGGCCTGGTAACCGAGCCGGTTCATGAAATGCTGGGCCGCCGCGCCTTTGTATTGCGTGAAGAACAACGTGCCCTGGAAGGCATCGCCGGCGTCGATCAGGATCGTGTTGCCGCCCTGGGCCTGGATCTCACTGATCTTGGTGGCCCGCCGGGCCACGCCGCCGAAACAGTTGCCGGCGGCCGCGTCTTCGTCGCTACAGAAACTGCCGTACTGGGTGAACTGGTCCACGTGGGCGTGGACGTCGTTGGTGTGCAGGATGGTCAAGGTGTAGTCGCCGCCCTGGGCCAGCGCACCGGTGACCGGCCCGAAGCCACTCACGGCCAACATAACACCCAGCAGCAACAGGGGCACCAATCGGCTGACAGCTCTCATCTCTTTTTCCTTTCTGATATCGGCTGGAAAAGGCTGCTCGACGCAGCGCTGGGAGGAATGCCCCGATTATAGCCTGCCCACCCCCGGCCGGCAAGTGAAGACATAACTGAATGGGAGGAAAAGCGGAGAAATAAAAAGTGGGCGCGACTGGACTCGAACCAGTGACCTCACGGATTTGGAGTTGGACGACGTGCATAGAGACACAAACCGGTTCGGGTCTGGAGAAGATGCGGTGTACAATGAACCCCAAACGTGGGAAAGGCAGGCTGCGATGAAGAAACGAACGATTGTGTGTCTGTGTGGCTCGACGCGATTTCTGGACGCGTTCCGCCAGGCCAATCTGGCCGAAACCCTGGCCGGCAATATCGTGCTCAGCATCGGCTGCGATATGCGCAGCGACGCCGAACTGTTTGCCGACAGGAGCCCGGCCGAGCTCAGGCAAATCAAGTCCGACCTGGATGCGCTGCACAAGGACAAGATCGACCTGGCCGACGAGATTCTGGTCCTCAACGTCGGCGGCTACGTCGGCGACAGCACGCGCAGTGAGGTGGAATTCGCCCACCGGCACGGCAAGCGCATCCGCTGGCTGCAGCCCGACCAGATTCCG
>CAZHBM010000051.1:0-14485 GCA_964529945.1 uncultured Anaerolineales bacterium
ACCGTGCTCATGCCACGCCTTGTGGCCGTCATGCGCCGCAGGCACCGGCCAGATATCGGCAGTTGAAGGGAGTCCATTATGATCGCACCCAAAGTTGGCTTTGTCGTGTATGGCGTTCACAAAGACGGCTTGCTCGACCCGATGGATACACCGTTCGTGGATGACTCCCTGATCGATGCCGCCAAACGAAAGTTGCGCCAGGTCGGCCTGCAACTGATAGAACACGACGTGGTGGTGGCCAGCAAAGAGGAGGCGCGCGCTTGTCTGGCCCGCTTCAAGAGGATGGACGACTTGGACGCCGTCATTCTTTTCTCCGGCACCTGGGTGTGGGCAGCTCATCTGGTAGGTGCACTTCGCGATTTCGCTTTCTCGGGCAAGGGAATCGTGGTGTGGACTCATCCCGGCTCCCAGGGTTGGCGTCCGGTCGGCGGATTGGTGATGCACGGTGCGCTCAAGGAGATCGGACTGGCGCACCGCTTCGTCTACGGCGCCACTGACGACGCGACCGAGGTAGGCAGTATCGTCGCCTACTGCCGTGGCTGCCAGATGAAAAATCGCCTGAATATGAGCACGTTGGGCGCTTTTGGGGGACGGGGGATGGGCCAAACCTGCGGCGTGGCCGACCCATCACAATGGATGAAGGTCTTTGGCATTGACATCGACAGCCGAGACGTGACCGAATTGGTAAGGACGGCCGAAGCCGTCACTGCCGACGAACTGTTGGCCGCACGCCGGCACATCCAGTTTTTCTTTGACGAACCGGTGCCCCAAAACCAGATGGCCGACCGTTCGATCCGCCTGTACGTGGCATTGAAAAAGTTGGTAACCCGCGAAAACTACGCCTTCTATACCATCCAATCGTTTCCCGGCATGGGCGACGATTATAGCGCCACTTCGTTCGCCCAGAGCATGATGCTGCAGGACGGCATCGGCACCTCGACCCTGTCCGATTACAATACGGCCCTGGTGAGCAAACTTCTCACCGACTTGAGCCGGGAGCGGGTGTACTACGGCGACCTGCAGCACATCGACAAGCACAGACACGAGATCAAGATCATCGGCGACGGTGCCTGTCCACCCTCCCTGGCCGGCAGCGTCGGGCCGGCTCAATTCGCCCGGCACGGTATCCCCACCGAAGGAGAAGCAGGCGGATTGGCAGTGCAACTGGTCTGCAAAGCCGGCGAGGGCGTGCTGGCCCGCCTGGGCCGAAACGATGGTCAATTCGAGATGGTGCTGGCCCACTGCAGTGTTTTTGAACCGCCGGTCGAAGAAATCGACGCCCGGCGAGCGGAATGTGGTATTCCCTTCTGGCCGCATGCCTTTGTCACCGCCCATTGCGACATGGAGGCGCTGGTACAGGCCTGGAACAATGAATACGCCGTATTGGGCTACGGCGCTCACCTGTACGAGGATTTGCGCGCTTTCTGCCGGGTAACAGGCATTGGCTGTGTCGCGCTGTAGCCCCAGGGTGTGTCCCATTTCCTTGGTAGATGGCCAGAAGAGCCGGCGGCCGGTTTCTGTCCATTTTTTGTGGGCGGATAGTTTTCCACCCATAAAAAATAAAGAATACCCGATTCTAAACGCTTCTTAAAACATTATCTGAGCGGTCTCTCACGCACCTGGTTCGCAGCCCAGCCCTGGTTCGATCCAATTTCTCCGGCAGAAGATTTGGGACACACCCTGGCGCAAAAGCACTTGTGCCGGCGTCGATAATACATTATAGTGGCGACACGCAGTCATCGCCCCGTGACATCCTCTACTGGCCTTGGGTGATAACACTGTTGTCTGGGCTGTATTGTTATGGTAAACTTTGGTCAAGACTGGGAAAAGCCCACGGTGACTGTGGGAGGGGCAATTGCTTACCGAATCCAAGCGGGTATGTGGTTGCCTTTCTACGTAGCTCGGCTGCCTTCTTTCATCAGAACACCGTCACTCCGCCACGCAGCCTGTGTCCGGCACGCATTCGTGGGTCGAAAGCAGAATAGGATGCTGTCATGAGTCTGACACACATTCTTGTGATTGATGATGACGAAGAAGCGGCCAAACTGGTTGCCATCACCCTGACCCGGCGCAACTACATGGTAACCACCAAGACCGACCCTATCGCGGCTCTCAAATGGCTGCGCATTCCGGGCAACTCACCGGCGATGATCATCCTTGACGTGATGATGCCGGGCATCGACGGCTTCCAGTTTCTCCGCCAACTGCGCGGCGATCCGGCGTTGGCCCAACTGCCCGTCATCCTGCTTACCGCGCGCAGCCAGTTGGACGACAAGATCGCCGGCTTTGAGGCCGGCGCGGACGATTACCTGGTCAAGCCGGTTACACCGACCGAGCTGGAACTGCGCATCAAGGCGGTTCTGGCACGCGGAAAAGCCAAACAAGCCGGAGAAGAATCCGGTGAGGCCACCGTCCTGTCGGTGTTCAGTCTGCGCGGCGGCGCTGGCACGACCTCAATCGCGGTCAACCTGGCTTGTTCCATGGCCATCATGTGGGGTATCCAGGTCCCATTGCTGGATCTTTCGCTGCGCAGCGGCCACTGCGCCTGGATGCTCAACCTTAAGACCCGGCATACTATCAGCGACCTGGCCAAACAAAACGACAATATCGTCGATCCCGAACTTGTCGAGAGTTTTTTGCTCAAACACGAAACGGGTGTCAAGCTTCTGGCCGGCCCATTGAACCCAATTGAGGCCGAGACGATCACGCCGTCAGTTCTCGACCAGGCATGGCCCTACCTGCGCAGCGCCTACCGATTCATGCTGATCGATGCCGGCGGCGATCTCTCCGATACCACGCTGACCGCTCTCGAGCGTTCCCACGTCGTCGTCTTGGTCATACCCCCGGAGATCATCGGCCTCAAATCGGGCACCGACGCCTTGCGCATTTTCGATCAATTAAGCTTCGAGCCGGCCCAGATTGTGCCCATTATTAACAACATCTTTCCCCAAGACGGGCTTAGTCGCAAGAATGTGGCCGCAGCCTTACGGCGGGAGATCGCCGCCGAAATCCCATACGAAAAAACGGCCTTTGTCCAGGCTATCAACACCGGCGATGTGCTAATGCTATCGGCACCCAAATCTGCAGCAGCCACGGCTATCGCCAAACTGGCTTACGACCTGAGTCTCCCGTCAATGGATGACAAAGAGATCGAACGGCCATCCGAATTGCTAACCCGCGTGCGTAAGCTTTCCAAGTAGGCGGCAACCAACCGTCAAATGAAAAGGCCCTGAGAATTCTCAGGGCCTTCGACGTTCTTCCAGCGGTTGAAATCACCTCGGCTCAAACTTGGCCTGGAAGAAGCGCAGATATTTCGGCTCGTAAACGAAACGCAAACCACGTGCTTGATGGCGCGCCTCATAGACGGCCAGCACCGACTCGGCGACCACGTCCATGTGGGCCTGCGTGTATACCCGGCGGGGAATGGTCAGTCGTACCAGCTCCAGCTTGGGGTAGCGGTGGTCACCGGTCTTGGGATCGCGGCCAGCGGAGATGATGCCACGCTCCATAGCCCGCACGCCCGAATCGACATATAGATCGGCAGCCAGCGCCTGGGCCGGGAAGTGGTCCTGCGGGATGTGATCGTAGATGGCCCGCGCATCCAGAAAGATAGCGTGACCGCCGATGGGCCGCACTACCGGGATGTTCCAGTCAATCAGGTGCTCGCCCAGGTAGACCACCTGGCCGATGCGCGCCCGAATGTGATCGTCTTGGACGCTCTCGACGATGCCACGCGCCATGGCCTCCATGTCGCGCCCGGCCAGGCCGCCATACGTGTGCAACCCCTCAAAGACGACCACCATATTGCGGGCCTCCTCAAACAGGCCCTCGTCATTGGTCGCCAACCAGCCGCCGATGTTGACCAGCGAATCTTTCTTGGCGCTCATGGTACAGCTATCGGTATAGGAACAATACTCCTTCAGAATGTCGGCGATCTTGCGCTCCTGGTAGCCTTCTTCACGTTGTTGGATGAAGTAGGCGTTTTCCACCGCCCGGGTGGCGTCCAACACGATGGGAATGTGGTATTCGTCGCACAATTGGCGTACGGCGCGCATATTGGCCATCGATTGCGGCTGCCCGCCGGCCATATTCACCGTGCCGGCCACGGCCACGTATGGCACCTTGTCGGCACCCACATCCTCGATCAGGCGGCGCAATTTTTCCAGGTCGACGTTGCCCTTGAAGGGGTGTTCGTGAGCCGGGTCGTGAGCTTCGTCAATGATAACGTCGACGAAAGTGCCGCCGGCCAGTTCCTGGTGCAGACGGGTGGTGGTGAAATACATGTTACCGGGAATCCAATCACCCGGCTTGATCAGGATGCGGGAGAGGATGTGCTCGGCTGCCCGCCCTTGGTGAGTGGGTATCATGTACTTGTAGCCGTAAGTCTCGGTCACTGCCTCCCACAAATGATAGAAATTGCGACTCCCGGCGTAGGCTTCGTCACCCAGCATCATGCCGGCCCACTGCCGGTCGCTCATGGCACTGGTGCCGCTGTCGGTCAACAGATCGATATACACATCCTCGGAGCGTAACAAAAAAGTGTTGTAACCTGCATCGGCGATACACCGTTGCCGAAAAGCCCGGGTAGTCATCTGGATAGGCTCAACCATCTTTACCTTCCAGGGTTCCGCCCAGGAACGACGCGTTGGCTTGGGATAGGACACGTCTTATTTCCTCCTCTTTTTTCCTGAGATCAATTTGGATCGACTATTCCTTCATCTTCGAACTGTTCAGCTTCAACATAGCACCCGACGCCCACCATGCCCGGTCCACCGTGGGCGCCCAGAACCGGGCTGAAACCGGTTTCAATCAGCTCAACCGGACGGTAAGTCTGTCTCAAATGGTCCGCCAGATAGGTGCATTCGTCGGCAGTTGCCATGCTGGCGATGGCCAAATGTACCCGGTCGCCAGGGGCAACGTGTTCGCCGACCAACTCGACCAGGCGGTCGAGCGCCCGCCGGCGTGTGCGCACCTTGGTCAACGGCTTGATGACACCATCAGCCACCTGCAAGATGGGTTTGACGTTGAGCACAGTACCCAACAGCCTGGCGGCGGCGCCAATACGTCCGCCACGATGGAGATATTCCAGGGTGTCGACGGTGAAATAGATGTGCACATGGTCGACGAGTTGGCGGGCGGCATCCGTGGCTGCCGCCACATTCCCACCGGCACTGGCCGTCCTCGCAGCCGCCAACACGGGAAAAGCCAGCCCGACAGAGGTGCTGCGTGAGTCGATGACCTCAATCGGCACATTGGGCAGCTCGGCGGCCGCCGCGCGGGCCGAATCGACGGTGCCACTCAAGCCGGACGAGATCAATGGCACAACGATGCCCTCGACGCGTTCCGAGAGCTGTTCGAACAGGCTCAAAAAAGTGGTGATGCTGGGTTGTGACGTGGTGGGAAAGTCGGATGAGGTGCGCAACCGCTGGTAGAAGTCGGCGCTGCTGATGTCGACGCCGTCGCGCCAGGTCTGGCCGTCAAGCGTAACCAACAGGGGCACCACGTGAATGCCGTGGCGCGCGATCAATTCCGGGGGGATATTGGCCGTGCTATCGGTAACGACGGCCACCCGGCAATTACCTGACTTAGACAACACGATCCTCCTTGACCGGGGCATGAAGTCACCAATGAATTCAGTCGGCCGCACGGGCCTATCGCTGGCGCTTCAATCTTAGCATGGTTCGTTCTGTTAGGCGAAAGCGGCTCCCGTTGCAGCAGAACTGACCGGCTTCCCAGGTTGGGTCAACCCGGCTTGAATGGATCTCGGTCTGGCTCTATAATCCAACCGCAAGGAGGTGTGCCAATGTTCAGCCTGTCCCCAACCTGGAAAGCCACCTATCCCGATGCGTCTGCCGGCGTGCTGATAATGAACGCGGTCAGCAACCCCAAGTGGCACGCGCAACTGGAACAGCGTAAAGCCGAGCTGGAGAACGACATCCGCGCCCGTTACGGGCAGGCCAGCCGGTCGGACCTGAAAGCGTTGCCGGCCCTGCGAGCCTACAACGCTTACTACAAGCGCTTCGGCAAGACCTACCACGTGCAGCTGCAGCTCGAATCGATCGCCCACAAGGGCCGGACCATCCCCCAGGTGGCGGCTCTGGTCGAATGTATGTTTATGGCTGAGCTCAAGAATCTTCTGTTGACCGCCGGGCACGACATGGATGTGGTACAAACACCGGTCGGCATCGACGTGGCCACAGGCGAGGAAAGCTACGTCTTGCTTAACGGCCAGGAACAGACTTTGAAGGCCGGGGACATGAGAATCGCCGACGCAGCCGGAGTCATCTCCAGCATCGTCTACGGCCCCGACCGGCGCACCCAAATCCGCCCGTCCACGCAGCGGGTGCTGTTCACCGTCTACGCGCCGCCCGGCATCCAGGTCGAGACGGTGCGCCAGCACCTGAAGGACATTCAGGCCAACGTGTTGCTGGTGGCGCCGGCAGCCGTCACCCAGTTGCTGGACGTCTTTTCGGCCTCGGTCTGAGCGAGGTTCCAGCATCCACAGGTCCAAGGCCTCCACCAGAGTGACCTGCTTCCGGTGATGATTTCCGTTTGTCTTCCGGGGGTGTGTCTTTTGTTCTTGCTAGATGGGCATGCGAGCCAGGGCTTGGCTCGGTCCAATTTCTGGTGCATATCGTTGGGGACATGCCCGTCTTGCGGCCGGCCATTCGTGATTGTACAATAGGCCCATGGAACTGTTCGATCACGCCCGTGCCCAACAAATCGCTCAGCAGGCCCCGCTGGCAGACCGCATGCGGCCGCGCACGCTGGATGAATTTGCCGGTCAGGAACACATCATCGGGCCCGGCCGGCTGCTGCGCCGAGCCATTCAGGCCGACCAGCTTTCATCGCTGATCTTCTATGGCCCGCCGGGTACCGGCAAAACCACTTTGGCGCGTATCATCGCCAATACCACCAGGGCACATTTCATCGCCATTAACGCCGTACTGGCCGGCGTCAAGGACATCCGCCAGGCCATCGAGGTGGCCCAAGAGCGGCGTGGCATGTACGGCCAGCGTACCATCCTGTTTGTGGACGAAGTACACCGTTTCAACAAGGCCCAACAAGACGCACTGCTGCCGCACGTAGAAAACGGGACGTTGATTCTCATCGGCGCCACCACCGAGAATCCTTATTTTGAAGTCATCAAGGCGCTGGTCAGCCGGTCGCGCATTTTTGCCCTGCGCAGCCTGGAGCCGGCCGACCTGTATCGCATTCTGGACGCGGCCCTTACCGACGAGGACCGCGGCTACGGTAGGTTGAAGATCGACATCACCGGCGAGGCGCGCGAACACCTGGTCAACGTGGCCAACGGCGACGCCCGTGGTGTGCTCAACGCCCTGGAACTGGCCGTCGAGACGACCCCGCCCGGCGACGATGGCCGCATTCACATCGACCTGGCGGTGGCCGAGGAGTCGATCCAGCGCCGGGCGGTGCTGTACGACAAGGACGGCGACGCTCATTTCGACACCATCAGCGCTTTTATCAAGAGTCTGCGCGGTTCCGATCCCGATGCGGCGCTATATTGGATGGCGCGTATGTTGTACGCCGGCGAAGACCCGCGCTTCATTCTGCGCCGCATGATGATTTTTGCCGGCGAAGACATCGGGCTGGCCGATCCCAACGCAATGGCGGTAGTCACCGCCTGCGCCCAGGCGTTCGACTACGTCGGGTTGCCCGAAGGGCGTTTTCCGCTGGCCGAGGCCTGCCTGTACCTGGCTACCGCACCCAAGAGCAACAGCACCATGGGCTTCTTCGACGCGCTCAGCGCCGTCGAACGCGAGCAGCAGGACGAGGTACCCAATCATTTGAAAGACGCCAGCCGCGACGCTGAGGATATGGGTCACGGCAAGGGATACCTGTACCCGCACGCCTACCGCGATCATTGGGTGGCCCAACAATACTTGCCCGACAATCTGCAAGGCCAGGCGTTTTATGAGCCCGGCGAACAGGGCTATGAAGCCCGGATCAAGGTCGAGGTCAGCCGCCAGCGGGAGACACAACTGGCGGCCTTGCTGGAAGAAAGCCTGTCGCCGCTGCAACTGTTTTACCAAAACGAAACTGCCGGCCCGCAAATGGGCGGCAGGACCACCTCAGATCGCTGGCTGCAGCGCACCCTGAGCAACGCCGGCAAGCAACTGGCCGCCGTGCGCGACCGGGTGATTGCAGCGGCCGGCATCGAGCGGCACAGCCTGGTGCTGGATCTGAATGCCGGCAGCGGGTTGTTGACCTGGGAGGCCGTCCGCCGGGCGGTGGTAGGCGGCGTATGGACGCTGGCAGCCGATAACAGCAGCGCCGAAGGGCTGCGGCAACAGGCGGCCCACCTGGATCGGCTTATTCGTCCGGTCGTCCTGGCCGGCAACATCGACGAATTGCCCGAACTCATCGGCCTGCGGCAGGAAGGCGTGGTCCACTTCGACGTCATTATCGGCCGCAACAGCCTGACTGAGGCACCCGACAAGGAGGGCACGGCTCGTGAGATCGTCGACCTGCTGGCCCCGGCCGGCCGCCTGTCATTGGCGGAAGTGGTGCCCCGGCAGGCGCAACGCCTGTACAGGCTGCTAGACCTGCTGCCGCTGGATGAGTCGCTGCGCGACAGGCTGATCGCCGCCGAGGAGGCCATTTACGCCCAGGCGGACGACCCGATGGTCAATTGGGAAGCAGCCGACCTGACGTCAGCCTTCCAGGCAGCCGGCCTGCTCGAGGTAAAGGTCGACGTGGAAGCAGCTACCGGCCAACAGCGCATCGACGCCCGGCAACTGGCCCGTTGGTTCGAGGTGCCGGGCGCACAGTCCGGCCGGTCTCGCCCCACCTACGCCCAGCATCTGCTGAAGCAACTGACAGCCGGCGAAGTGACCCAGGTGCAGACCCTATTCGAGAGCCAACTAAAAGGGCGTTGGGTGGATTGGACCACGCACACGGCCTTTGTGTCGGGTGTCAAGGCGGGCGACGACAGAGCCGATGAGTGATTGCCCTGCACCCGATACGGTTCTGCGGCTTCAAATGGACCTGTTGGCCTGGTACGATAGTCACCAGCGCGCGCTCCCCTGGCGCGGCGAACGCGATCCGTACCGCATCTGGGTCAGCGAGGTTATGCTGCAACAGACCCAGGTGACCACCGTTGTCCCCTACTACCAACAGTTTCTGGTCCGCTTCCCCACCCTGGAACGGTTGGCGCAGGCGTCTCTGGACGAGGTACTCCAGCTGTGGCAGGGATTGGGCTATTATGCCCGGGCGCGACACATGCACGCCGCCGCCCGCGAGGTGCTTGCCTGTCACGGGGGGCGGTTGCCGGCCAACTACGACGAGTTGCGGCGACTGCCGGGTTTCGGCGATTACACCGCCGGGGCGGTAGCCAGCATCGCTTTCGGCCAGCCGGTGCCGGCAGTGGACGGCAATGCCCGGCGCGTGTTGGCGCGGCTGTTTGCCTTCCCGGATGACGTCAGCCGCAGCAACGGCGCGCGCCAGTTGGCGCAACTGGCTGCCGAACTGGTACCGGCGCAACGGCCGGGCGATTTCAACCAGGCATTGATGGAATTGGGCGCCACCGTCTGCACGCCGCAATCTCCGGCCTGCCCATTGTGCCCGTGGCAGACGGACTGCCAGGCAAGAGCGCAGGGACTGCAGGCCAGCCTGCCGGTCAAAGGCCCGCGCCGGCCGCAGCCGTTGGTGCACACAGCCGCCGGCGTAATCTTTCGCCCGGACGGGCGTGTGCTCATCTGCAAGCGCAGGGCCGAGGGATTGCTGGGCGGCTTGTGGCAGTTTCCCGGCGGCCGTTGCCATGAAGGAGAAGCGGAGGCCGGCTGCCTGCGGCGCCAGATAAAGGAGCTTTTGGGCATCGAGGTCGAAGTCGGCCAATTGATGACCGTGTTGGCCCACGCCTACACCCATTTCCGCATTCGCCTACACGTATTCGCCTGTTGTTCACCGGGCGGCCAAGCCGGTAAACAAGCCTACGACGACTGCCGCTGGGTGTCACCGGCCGATCTGGCCAATTACGCCTTGCCGGTTACCGACCAGAAGATTGTGGCTCTGCTGGCCGCCAGCCGGCCGCCAGAGCAACCGGACACCTCTTCGCGCCACCTTGGTCGGCCAAACGCCGGGCGAAAACAAAAGTCGGCGACTGCCCTGCGCAGGGCAGTCGCCGACTTTTGTTGGCTGACCACGTCATGAGTCTGACCTGAATGACATCGCGCAGCCGAAAAAAACCACTTATCTACGGGAGTCATCCACCCTTGACCGCTACCTTGGTGCAAGATTCACCGCTGTGAACCTTGGGCAGGGTAACCGTCAATACACCGTTCTTAAAAACCGCTTCTGCCTTGTCCGTTTCGATCGGGCAAGGAATAGCCACCGAGCGACTGAAGGAACCGTAGGTACGTTCGGCCCGATAGTAATTCTCGTCTTTTTCTTCTTTTTCCTGTTTCTTCTCGCCGCTGATGGTCAGCAGGTTATTGGCCAGGCTGACTTCCACGTCCTTTTCCTCGAGGCCCGGCAATTCAGCCGAGACGATCAACGCCTTTTCGTTTTCCGAAACGTCAATGTGCGGGTTGAACGTCCCCAGTTGACTAGCAAGCTCACCAAAGGGCATCATATTCGACCGGCGGAAGAAATCGTCAAACATACGGTTCATCTGTTGCTGAAGTGTCAGCGTCGGGTTATCCTCCCGTCGAATCAGCGACCGCCGACCCTTTCCAGGAGCCAATTCTTTGTTTGCCATACCTAACCTCCTTCTCGAACCACAAACCACCTTCTGGCCCGAATCACGCCATCTTCCAGGACCAATGGATCCACTCTCTCACTCTAACGTGCTTACCAAGAATAGATCAGTCGGACTTTACGCTTATTTTCCTGGCCTTGGCAGGCCCAATCTTGGGCAGGTATAGGCGCAATACGCCGTCCTTCACCGATGCTTCGATCTTTTCCTGGTCGATCTTATTCGACAAGCTGAAGCGGCGCACGAAGTCTCCGTCTTCATATTCGGCAAAAGCCAGCGAGTAACCCTCGTGCTCAATCGGCTCAACGTAACCGTTAATGGTCAACACGTCCTTTTCCAGGGTGATGTCGACTGATTTGCTGTCTACGCCGGGCACATCGGCCAACACGGTAATCCCGTCTTCGGTCTCGAAAATGTCGGACCGGGGCACGAATGCTTTCCTGGCCCGGGTGCGCTCAGCATCACTCTCGGCAACTTCCTGTTTAGGTGCCTCCTGCATTTCCTGTTGTTCCTTAGCCATGAGTATCACCTCCGTCTATTACATTCATCCAGTTCACCAACCGGATGATCTACTAGTCTTATGATTCGCGTCTCAGTCGGCCGTCAAGCAGACTTGACTGCAATTTTCTTGGGCTTGTCCTCTTCCGCATAGGGTAGAGAAATGTCCAAAACGCCGTTCTCGAAACTGGCTTCGACCTTGCCCGAGTTTACGTGGAAGGGAAGCTGGAACGACCGGGAAAACTTACCGAAGCGACGCTCACGCCGGTGGTAAGATGTTCCTTCTTCCAGTTCCTCGGCCGGCCGTTCACCCGACAATGTCAGCGTGTCGCCGACCACCGAAATGTCGATGTCTTCCGGTTTTACACCCGGCAATTCGGCCGTCAGTACGGCGCCGTCTTTGCTGGTCCAAATGTTCATAGCCGGGAAGGCCGGAGCACCACGCCAGCCGGTATCGGCATCCGAAAACAGCCTGTTCATATCGCTCTGCATACGTCCGACCTCGTACCAAGGTGACCACATACCATGTCTTCGTCTCAACATCGTTAATCCCTCCTCTCATGATGTCACTAAGAGAAACAACTGTTCATCCAACACCAACGACACATAAAGGAACGTTCATCAACGTTCTGTAGACAGTATATCGATGCTTCGTCAGAAGATCGCTAGAGAAATGTAAGAGATACGTTAGAAATGAGATCGTCTTTGTCCGCCGGTTGAAGCGGGTGTAGAATGGGGCACCAGGTAAGGGCAATTTTAAGTCGGAGGTTAGGCGTGGGTGACGAGAGAAGAATTGGTGAACAAGGTCCCAAGTGGAGTGAGTACGATTTGATTCCGGTCGAGCAGTCCCTGGTCATTTCCCCAGCTATGGTGAAGGCCTTGCGCGAGATTTACCAATTGGATTGGAACGGTATCCACGGCTACTCTCACTGGCTGCGTGTGCGGGAGAACGGGCTGCGCCTGGCCCACGTGACCGGCGCCGATGCCAAAATTGTCGAACTGTTCGCTTTTCTGCACGACAGCCATCGTCGCAACGATCGCATTGATCCCGGCCACGGCCGGCGGGCCGCCGATTACGTTGATCTCATCCGGGGGGATTTCTTCGACCTGGCGGACGACGACCTGGAATTATTGAAATTCGCCTGCGCTCACCATACCGACGGCTTGGTTGAAGCCGACGTGACCGTTCAAGTGTGTTGGGATTCGGACCGGCTCGACCTGGGGAGGGTGGGCATCCGGCCTCACGCCCGCTATCTGTGCACCTCAACGGCCCAGCAACCGGACATGATCGAGTGGGCATTTCGACGCAGCCGCAAGTGGCTGTCTCATCCCTCTTTGGGCGCCAAATAGCCCCGTTTTTGCAGCCATTGGCGCACCGCGGCCACGTGAGCGCGCGGCACCACCACCGTCGTCGGCCCAAGCACGTCACCCAACAGCGGCTGCAACGTGGGCTCGGCCTGCAGCCGGGCCAATAATTGGGCGCTCTCCACCGATAGGATAACCACCTGCTGTAATCGGACGGCGCTTCCGGCTGTCTGCCAGCGCAAAACGGCCTCGGCCACCGACTGGGGCACTTTATCGCCGCTGACTCGCGACAAAAAGGCCAGAATCTGGTCGGCGTTGACACCCTGGCGGTGAGCAGCGGCCACTGTCTCCGGTCCCAGGCGATACAATACCCATTCCGAATCAAGGCCGGTGTAGGCAGCGAAGCGAGCCAGCTGGTAACGGTCGAACAGGCTGGCCCGGCGTCGCAACCCGATCCCAAAATCCTCGTCGAAACGGATTAGTGATTCTTCCCCGACCTCCGGCGTTGGTTCAGGCGCCAACTGCGTCAATTCGACGGACTGGCGGACCAGAAAATCCGGCATGGCCGCCGCCGGCCGGAAGGCGACCGGCTCAGCCGATGCCTGTCCCAGGCCCAGATCCACCAATCCCAGCCAAAACAAGGCGTGGGTTACCAGGTAACGGATGAGTGCACCTTCTACCTGGTCCCAGTTTTCAAAGCCCATCAGCGATCGGCCGGCCAGGTCCTCCAGGTACCAGGTAGTATAATCTCCGCCCATCCGCTGGAAGTCCGGGTTCTCGGCTTTGATGGTCGCGATCAGGGTGTCGATGGAATACCAGGCATTGGGGCGACAGGCGGACAGGTACTCCAGCACGCCTCGCCGGGCCAGAAGAGGGTTGTTCTTCCAGCCGGTGGATTGCAGCCGCAGGCCGGGCACGTGTGCCAAATCATTCCACTCGCCGTCGTCACGCCACAGGCCCGCCAAGAGTGCCAGCGCGTCTTGCCGCGTAGCCCGCAGCCAGGCCAGAGCCGGCTCGCGGCTGACCACGATATATCCACGGCTGACGTCCAACAGGCCGGCCTGCCGGCTGAGGTGAAAGACAAAGGCCAGGTAGTCGTCCGCCTGCAGCGCCTGGGCATCCTGACCGGCCGGTTCCACGCGCAACGCATTGACGGCTGCCAGGTCGGAGGCGTTCAATTTCTCCCCGGCCGTTATGCGCACCGGGTGGTTGCGAACGTGGACCAGCAAACCGAACATGTCCTCAATCAGGTCGTCGGTGGCGGCCCGGATGAAAGCCGGAGCGGAAGTTGTCTCCAGTTCAGCCCGTACTACCGCCGGCCGGCCGGCCGGTGGTGTCAGCAGTGGCAGCAAGTCCTGCGGGATGTAGACCACCTCTACCAGTCCACTTTCGGTCTGCTTGAAGTCTTTGAAAATCAAGCCGCGATACCACAGGCCTTCGGCGGCATTGGCCGGCGCCAGCCAAGGTTTTTCCCTCGCCAGCCGGCCGGCCCCCATAGGTCGAATCTCTCCGAACCGGCGGGCCGAACGGTGCAGTTCCATCCAGCCGCCGGCGGCCTGCATTTCTTCCAGGGCCTCATGCTCAGCCGGTGACAGGTCGGAGAGGGCAATGGCAACCGATGCCGGAGCCAGCAATTGGTCGGCCAGTTGCTCGACCGCAGCCGCCTGGTGGCGCGTGGTCAACTGGGCACCACGCATTTCCGCCAGCACGTCCAGCATTGGCATCTCGTAATCGACCAGCGATTCGCTTAAGGTGCGCTCCATAACCTGCTCTACCCGTTGGGAATGAAATGTGTGGGGCGCCAATCGCCTTGCAGCGGCAGGCTGTGCCCACCACACTTCGCCAGAAGTGAACAAAAATACTGCTGCTACCTGTTTCCGCATTCTAGCATAGGCACACCTGACTGTAAACCGGCACCTGCCTAAGGGGTGTGTCCCATTTGCTTGGGAGATGGTCGTGTGAACC
>CAZHBM010000052.1:0-14137 GCA_964529945.1 uncultured Anaerolineales bacterium
TGCACAAGCCTCAAATGGAGACTCTTCCGCCGCCTGAGGTCCGATTTAAGGGTTGGTGTTTCTTTTGAACCCACAAGAACGTGTCCTGGCTGCCTGTGAGTTCCGACAGCCCGACCGAATCCCTAGCGTTGATTTCTTCTGGCAATATCCTGCCGACTGGCGCGAGGCGCTGGGACCGGCCGAGGAAAACAGCGACGTGGTCATCTGGTGTCCAAACGAAGGCACCTTTCCCAGTCGAGCTCGCCGGCTGCCCTCGACCGACGGCTACGTCTATGAGGTCGACCGCTGGGGACGGACCGTCCGCAGCCGTCCGGGCGCCTATTTCTCCGAGACGCTGGCGCTGCCCGTCGACGCCCGGACTGACCTGGACAAGCTGATCTTCGAATCGCCGACCCTGGACAGCCGCTACCTGCAGGTCGAAGCCGAGACGGTGTTCGATAGACCGCAGGTGACCAGTGGCCCCACTCCGGCCGGGGTGCAGGCCGCCCTGGCCGAGACAAAACGAAGCAACTGCCTTTTCGGCAAGACCGGCGGCCCTTACCTGCGTTCCACCTACCTGCGCGGCGAAACCGAGTTCCTGATGGACATCGCCGCCGACCCCGGCCGGGCCAGAGCCCTGGCCGGCAAAATGGCCGACCACCTGGCCGCCATCGGCGTGGAGCAGATCCGCCGTTGGTCGCTGCAGGAGACGGGGTTGTGGGTATTTGACGACATTGCCTATAACAACGGTCCCATGTTCAGCCCCAGGTCGTTCGAGCGCATCTTCCTGCCGGCCTATCGGCGGATGGTGACCGCCTTCAAGCAGGCCGGCGCATCTTACGTATTTTTCCACTCTGACGGCGACATCCGGCGCCTGCTGGACATGCTCATCGACGCCGGTTTCGACGGCATCAACCCGGTCGAACCGCGGGCGCACATGGATGTGACCGAACTGCGCCGCCGCTACCCGCGCCTGATCCTGACCGGCGGCATGGATAACACCGGTACGCTGGTTCAAGGCCCGCCGGCACGCATCGAGGCCCAGACCCGGGCCATCATCGACGCCGGCCGTGACGGCGGCGTGATCATCGGCTCGGGTTCGATCGGCCCGCAGGTATCGCTGGCTCACTACGTCGCATTTCGACACGTCTGCCGCACCTACGGCGCCTTTCAGGCGCCGGTCGCCGGCGACGCAGCTTCTATTGACGAAACCAAAACCAACCAAAGGATGCCTATATGCTGAAAGTAAGATACATCGACTGTGACCTGGATGTGGACATTCCGGCCGACAACCTGATCTTCGACGTCCAGCCGCAGGACGTGCCGCCGGCCGCCGACTGGCGGCAGACATTGCTCGACGCGCTGGCCGCGCCCATCGGCTCACCGCCGCTGGCCGAGTTGGTGCAGCCGGGGCAGCAGGTGACCTTGATCGTCGACGACAACACCCGATTGACGCCGGTGGACCGCATCGCGCCGGTGGTGCTCGACGAGCTCAACCGGGCCGGTATTCCCGATAGTCACATCCAGGCCGTTATTGCCTCGGGCACCCACCGGCTGATGACCGAACAGGAAAAGAAAACCAAGTACGGGCCGGACTTGTTGGGGCGCATCCGCTTCCTCGATCACGGCTACAAAGATCCGGCCAAACTGGTTGATTACGGCACCACCAAGCGCGGCACGCGCATCCTGGTCAATAAGGACGTGGTGCAGGCCGATTTTCGTATCGCCATCGGCAACATCATCCCCCACCATCCCACCGGTTGGAGCGCCGGCGCCAAGGCAGTGCTGCCCGGTGTGGGCGGTGAGGAAACGGTGGCCCAGATGCACTTTTTGGGCTCGCGCTACCCCTCGTTGGGCGGAGTGGACACGCCGATGCGTCAGGAGATGGAAGACTTCGCCCAGAAAATCAACCTCAACTACATTCTGAACGTCATCCTCAACCGAAATGGGGAGTTGGTGGATGCGGTCTCGGGCCACTTCATCCAGGCCCACCGGGCCGGCGTGGAGATCTCCAAGCGGGTCTACGGCCTGCCGATCCCCGAACTGGCCGACATCGTCATCAGCAGTACCTCGCCGGTGGATTTCGACCTATTCCAGGGGGACAAGGGCATCACCTCGGCCGAGCCGGCCACCAGGCCGGGCGGCGAGATTCTGCTTGTGTCGGGTTGTATCGAGGGCATCAGCCCGGCCCACCCGGAGCTGGCCGATTATCTGGGCCAGAAGACCAACGCCGAAATCTGGCAACTGCTGGAAAACCGCCAGGCGCCCGATCCGTTGACCGGCGCTGAGGCGATCGTTCTCAACGACATCAAGGCCAAAATGGGCATTACTCTGGTGACGGAAGGTATTCCGCGCCAGGTGTGTGAGTCAATGGGCTTTGGGCTGGTTCTGCCCACGGACCTGAAAACCTACATCCGTCGTCGGCTAAACGAAAATCCGAAGCTCAAGATCGGTATCTTACGCCAGAGTGCCGAGGTTCTGCCGATCCTCGCCTCATCCTCGTGACCTTGAAAGGAGGTGATTATTCGCGCCCCCACGTTTGTTACCCGTGTGTGTTTCAAAGGAGAAGCTAGTGTCTGTTTTACTAAAGGGAGGTAAACGACAATGAAGCGCTATTTGCTACCTGCGATCGGCCTGGCACTGTTGGCTGTGTTGGCAGCTGCCTGCGGCCAGCCTCAGGTCATCGAAAAGGAAGTGGTGGTCACCCAGGAAGTGGTGGTCACCCAGGAAGTGGTCGTCACTCAAGAGGTGGTGGTCACTCAGGAAGTTCAGAAAGAAGTTGTGGTCACCGCTACGCCCGAGCCGAGAGGTGACGTCACGTTGGTCTTCTGGAGCTTCCTCGACCAGGAATACCCCAACATGTACCCCTTCTACGAGAAGAAACTGGTCGAGTTCCAGAAGATTCACCCCGAGGTGAACATCGAATTCGTGCCTATTCCTTACGAGGGATCGGACGCCAAGTACCTGGCTGCTTTCGCAGGTCGTGAGAATGCCCCCGACATGTTTGTGGGCAAGGTGCCCTACTTCGCCGGTGGTCTGAAGGTTGCCGACCCGGCACCCGAGGACCTGCAGGCGTATTGGGGCGATCAAATCGTCGACAATATCCAGCCCTTCTTCATGTGGGACGGCGAGTTCTATGGCTACCCCATCGAGTCTGACCTGGGTGTGATGCTGTTCCGCAACATCGACCTGTTCAACGAGGCTGGCCTCGACCCGGCTAATCCGCCGCAAACCATGGATGAGCTGCTGGCCGATGCCCAGGCCATCACCGATGCCGGCTACGTTGGCTTTGGTGTGCGCTATAATGGCAACCCGCGCGGTATCGCCGACAAGTGGCTGCCCTTCCTGCATGCCTACTGCGGCCGGCTGTACTCCGAAGACGGCACCACCTCGGACGGCTACCTGAACAGCCCCGAGGCCATCGAGTCGCTGCAGTTCTACGGCGACCTGGTCAACAAGTACGAGGTTTCCAGCCTGACAGTTGGCAAGCCGATGGATGCTTTCTCCCTCGGCCAGTTAGGCATGTTCTTCCGTGAAGCCTGGACCGTGGGCGTGCTGCGTGACGCGGCGCCCGACATCAAATACGCCGTGTCGCCCATCCCCGAGGCCGGCTGCAACCCAGGTATCAGCCTGCTGTTCAGCCAGTCGATCATGGTCAACAAGTTCAGCCCGAACAAAGACCTGGCCTGGGAGTGGATGCGCTTCATAACCACCGACGATCCAATCGACATGGAGCTGGCCGAGATCAACGGTACCCTGCCGGTCCACAAGACCAACTTTGAGACCGACTACTTCACCAACCGGCCGGACTACGAAGCTGAGCTGGAGATCATGAACAACCCGCCCAGCCCGTACTACGATGCACCGTTCATCAATGAAATCTCATTCCGTGTTGGCCAGGCGGTCGAGGAAGTACTCTTCAACCAGAAGACGGCTGAAGAAGCACTGAACGACGCCGTGCCCGACGTGGACGAACTGCTCAACAAGTAAGCGGTCGTCGCCGGACCTGCGTACCCTGGCCTGACTTAGGCCAGGGTACGTTTCCGGGCCGGTGCCGCCCAGCTGCAACCCAACGTTGTACTGGCGACTGAAGACTGTATCCAGGCGCGTCAGGAGACTGCTATGCAAACAGTTATCAACATTGTCACCGGCAAGACGATCCGTCACCGGCAGATGCGGACCGCGTATCTGTTCGTCTTGCCGACCATCATCTACTTTTTGGTGACGTTTACCTATCCCGCGTTGCGGGCCATCTGGCTGTCGATGAACAAGTGGTCGATCACCGGCCCGCCCGAGTTCGTCGGTTTGGCCCAATATGCTAACATATTCAGCGACAAGCTGTTCTGGATCAGCATGCGCAATACCGTCGAACTGACCTTGCTGAGCGTGCCAGCGACTATGGCGCTGGCGATTGTGGCGGCGGTGCTTTTTCATTCGGCTTCTCGCCTGCCCTTCCGCAACGTGTTCCGCTCGATCTATTTTCTGCCGGTCATCACCTCTTCGGTGGCCGTGGCCTTCGTGTGGAGCTGGATCTACCAGCCTGACATCGGCCTGTTGAACATGCTGCTGGAGGCGGTCGGTATCCCCGGTCAGCGTTATTTGTCCAGCCCGCAACAGGTGCTGCCAAGCCTGGCTGGGATGAACATCTGGATGCGGTTGGGCTTCGACATGATCATCTTCTGGGCCGGGCTGCAGAGCATTCCCGGCGTGTATTACGACGCCGCCAAGGTGGACGGCGCCGGGCCGTTCGAGCAGTTCCGGTTCATCACCCTGCCGCTGCTCAACCCGCAGATCGTGCTGGTCGCAATTATTGAAATTATCAACGCATTGAAACTGTTCGACCTGGTTTTTGTGGCCACCAGCGGCGGCCCGGTCAACTCCAGTCGGGTGGCCGTGCTACACATCTACGATCTGGCCTTCTCCTGGAACAAGATGGGCGAAGCGTCGGCGGTGGCGGTGGTGCTGTTCGTGGTCATCATGGTGGTTACCATTGCCCAATGGAAACTTTTGAGCAAAGGAACGGAGTACTAAGTTATGGTTGCCGCTCAATCTACCTCTAGCAAATTGACCGGGGAACGCTTGCGCCGTTACCTGGTGGCATTCATCATTATCGTTGGCGCGATCATTATGGCTTTTCCCTTCGTGTGGATGGTGTTGACCTCGCTCAAGCACAGCGATGAGATCTACCGGCTGCCCATGACGCTGCTGCCGGACTCGTTCACCAATTTCCAGAATTACGTTACCGTCTTCGCCCGCCAGCCTTTCCTGCGCTTCTTTCTCAACAGCCTGATCATCTCCCTGTCGTGCACGGGTTTCAGCCTGTTGTTTTCGTCGCTGTCCGGCTACGCCTTCGCCAAGTTCGACTTTCCGGGCAAGGAAGTGCTCTTCTTTGTCTTCATCCTGGCAGCGCTGATGATCCCCTTTGAGATCATCCTGATTCCTTTGTACCTTCTTTTCAACCGGTTGGGCCTGGTGAACACCTATATCGGTATCGCCGGCCCCAGCCTGTTAAGCGCGATCGGCGTGTTTATCATGCGCCAGTTCATCGTCTCTATTCCTAACGATTACCTGGACGCCGCCCGCATCGATGGCTATTCGGAATTAGGCATCTTCTTCCGCATAATTATACCCATGTCGCTGCCGGCGCTGGCCACGCTGGGCACCATCAAGTTCATCTGGTCGTGGAACGACTTCCTGTGGCCGCTGGTGATGGTCACCAGCGAACACATGCGCACGGTTATGCTCGGTCTGGCCACCTATACCGGCATGTGGCACACCGACTTCACCGTCGTCACTGCGGCTTCTTTCCTGAGCGTCATCCCGCTACTGATCATCTACCTGTTCCTGCAGAACTTCGTGATCGAGGGTATGACCATGACCGGGCTGAAGGCCTAACTGAACCGGAGTGGGTGCGGCCATTCCCAAGAGGGTGTTGGCCCGCCTGGAGGAGACGACCAAACCTATGACGGCGATGACCGGCAAAGAGCGCCTGCGGATGGCTTTGGCGCACCAGGAACCCGACCGGGTGCCGGTCGGTGAAATGGGCATTGACTATCCTATCATCGAGCAGGTGCTGGGCCACGAGACCTTCTACCGCGCCCAGGGCAAAGAGAGGGCCGCCATATGGGCCGGCCGGCGTGACGAGGTGGTCAACAGCCAGAAGCGCGACCTGGTCGACCTGGTGCGGGCGCTGGAGTGGGACTTCGTGCCCGTCTGGTTGACCTACAGCCGCCAGGTGGATTACAGCCCGCGTCGCTTCCTGACCGAGGACCGGCTCAAGTGGGAGGACCGTGAGGGCCGCATCTGGCAGGCGGCCGACCCGTTGGGGGATGCCTTGTGCATCGACAGCCTGGCCGTCACCCCCGAGCATCTGGACGAGATGCTGCACGCGCCGCTGGTGGTCGACGAGTCGCAACTGGAGCTGGTGGACTACGTGCGCCGGGAATTGGGTGACAGCCATTTTATCATCGCCCGCGGCTGGCATGGCCCGTCCACCTGGACCGACGGCTCCTTTCCGCTGGCCGGCGAGGGACTGTCGCTGCCCATCGACCGGTTCCTGCTGTTGCTCTACCAGGACCCCGACCGGCTGCACGCCATTTTGCAGGCTTACACCAAGCGGGCCATCGAGTATGGGTTGACCCTGGTCCGGGCCGGCGTGGACGGCGTGCAGATCAACGCCGACTACTGCATCAACACCGGCCCCTGGTTGTCACCCGAGCACTTCGCGGAGTTTATCCTGCCCTACATGCAGCAGCAGGTGACGGCCTACAAACAGGCCGGCGCGATGGTGCTCAAGCACAGCGACGGCAAGACCTGGCCGTTGCTCGACATGTGGCTGGACACCGGCATCGACGGTCTGCACGGCATCCAGCCCAGCGTGGGTATGGACGTCAAGCGGCTCAAGGAGACTGTCGGTGACCGGGTGACTCTGTTCGGTGCCATCGAGGCCGAAACGCTGATCGATGGCACGCCGGCCCAGGTGGTCGAGACGGTGCGCTATTGCCTGCGCCACGCGGCGCCCGGCGGCGGCTTCGTGCTGACCACCAGCAACTCGGTCCAGGCCGGCACGCGCTACGACAACTACATGGCCATGTTGGACACTGCCCGCCGGGAGGGCATCTATCCGATCAAGGCTGAGGAAGAAGAGCGATGACCTTGTACGCCGGTGACTATTTCGATCTGACGGCCTACGCCGGCCGGGTAAACCGGGCGGCGCGCACCTGGGATGACCTGCTGTCCGGCCGGCGGCAGCAGGTGGTCTTTCTGAACCTGTGCGCGCCTTTCCTTTGTCAGCTGTTCGACGTCGATCCCTACGACTATTACACCGACCTGGCCGTGATGGCCGAGACCCAGTTGCGCGGCATTGGCTGGCGGCTGGAGAACCTGGACGAGGACGAAATCCCACTGGCCGTGTTCCTCGACCAGGCTACGGTCCACGAGGCGATTGCTTTCGACCTGCCGGTCGAATACCGGCCGGGCTCGCCGCCCTGGGGCGGGCACCTGCTGGAGGATATCGCCCAGGTGGACGGCCTGTCCCAGCCCGACCTGGCCCACAACCAGAACCTGTGGCGCACCAAAGCCCGCCTGGAGCAACTGGACGAGTTGGTGGACGGGCTGCCGGTGCTGACCAGCGTCCACCTGCACGCACCGTTTACTTTGGCTGCCCAGCTTCTGGGCGCCGAGAAGCTGTTCCTGGCCTGTTACGAGGCGCCCGAGCGGGTGCACCGGCTGCTGGATTTCTGTCTGCAGGTGTTCGACCATTTCGAGCGTGTCAAGTGGCAGTTCGGCATCTCGCCCGAGCCGCTGGACGAGTTCGTCTGTTGGCGCGAGTCGCAGCGCGGCAGGACCCGCGTGTGGACCAGCGACGACACCGCCTCTATGGCCTCGCCCGGCATCTACGAGACCTTCATCCTGCCCTACAACCAGGCGTTGTATGGCAATTATGAGATTGCACACCTGCACATGGACGGCGACTGGACGCACCTGATCCCCCACGTCCAACGGCTGCAACCGGCCTGGTGCGAGGTCGGCGGCGAGACCGATTGGGCGGCGGTGGTCGAAGCGCTGGGCTCCGACACTGTGTTGCAGGGCGGCCTGTTGGCCGCCACGGCCCGCGACGGCACGCCGGCCGATTGCCGGCAGGCAGTCGAAAAGGCGCTGTTAACCGCGCGCGGCAAAGCCCGGGTGGCGCTGACGGTGGCTAACGAGGTTCATCCCGGCACACCGTTGGAGAACCTGGTGGCCATCGTAGCCGCAGCACGGGCTTACCAACACCGAATGGACGACAGCGGCGATGGTCCGGAAAGCGCGGAGGTGGCCCATGAAACGTGAAGATTGCCGGCTCGAGGTGCTTGACGCTGCCGGCGCGCAGGCCATCGTCGACGCTGCTTTGCGGTTGCTGGAGCGCTCGGGCCTGGTGGTGATCGATGCCGGCCTGCGCCGGCGGTTGGAACGGGCCGGCGCCCGCGTGTCCGATGACCGCGTCCACCTGCCGGCCGGCCTGGTACAAGAGCTGCTGGCAAGTGCCCCCAACCAGGTGACCTTCCACGGCCGCGACGGCCGCCGCCTGTCCTCGGCCGAGGGTGGTTTCTACCATGGGGTGGCGCCCAGCGCCGTGGCGGTGATCGACGAAGACGGCCGGCGGCGTGCCTCCACCTACCGCGACGTGGCCGACCTGACGCGGTTGGCCGACGCGCTGCCGGGCATTGACTTCATCTCACCGCCGGCCATTGCCCAGGATTGCGCCCCGGCCGACACCGGCCTGCTGACCGCCCAGGCGACCTTCTGTAACACGGCCAGGTTCTGCCTGGTCTTCGCCCTCAACCGGCGCGAGGCCGAGGCCTGGTTGGATCTGGCCCATCACGCGGCCGGTTCCTGGGGAACCCTGGTCGAGCGGCCGTTGCTGGGTTTCGCCATCTCGCCCGTCAGCCCGCTGGTGCTGCCCGGCGAGACCTCGGACATCCTGTTGGCGGTGGCCGAACGTGGCCTGCCTATCGTCACCGTGCCGGGCGGTATGGCCGGCGCCACCAGCCCGTATACGCTGGCCGGGACGCTGGTGGTCGAGCTGGCCGAGGCGTTGGTGGTCATCGCCGTTGCCCAGATGGTGCGCCCGGGCACGCCCTGTCTGCTGGGGCTGGCGACGGCGGTGATGGACATGGCCAGCGGCAACGTCTGCCTCGGCTCGGCCGAGCGCAGCCTGATCTTGAACGCCGTGGCCCCGCTGGCGCGTTGCCTGGGCCTGCCCGGCTACGCACCGGTCGGCCTGACCGACAGCTTCGCCCTGGACGAGCAGGCCGGCGGCGAGAAGATGCTGTCGCTGGTGTCCCAGGCCCTGTCGGGCTTGAGTTTTGGCAGTGGTGCCGGCCGTTTCGAGGGCGGTCTTTCCACCAGTTACGCCGGCCTGCTGCTCGATCACGAGCTGTTGCAGACGGTACGCCGTTTCCTGGCCGGCATCCGGGTGGATGAAGACAGCCTGGCCGAGGCGGTCACCGCCGGCGTCGGGCCGGGTGGCAATTTCCTGAACCACGAACACACGTTGAAACATTTGCGCTCGCCCGAGTTCCAGGGTTCGCGCTTGTGGAACCGCCGTGCGCGTGACAACGGTGGCCGTCCGGCGGCGGAGACGGCCTGGCGCCGGGTGGCGGCTATTCTGGAGGAGCACGTCTCGCCGGTTGCGGAGGATCAACAGGCCGCTTTTCGGCAGATCGTTGACGACTACCGGGCCGTCAAATCGGCCTGACGAGCAAAGAATAATCTTGATTGGAGAGGGGAAAACTTGATGTTAATTACCTGCGGTTACACCATTCCTATCACCCTGTTCGGCATTCCGCCCTCGCCTGAGGATCACCTCAAGGCGATGGAGATTGTCGGCCAGGCCGGCTTCGACTCCATCGAGCTGGAGCTGTACGACGAACTGCTGGCCGAGCACCGCCGCGACCTGGGCCGGATGCAGGCCATCCTCGAGGACTACCACATGACCGTGCCCTCGGTCATGGCGGTAGAGGAGCATATGTTCAGCCTCGACCCGGCCATCAAGCGCAAGGCCATCGAGGACTTCGACAGCCTGACCGACCTGATCGTCGAGCTGGGCAGCCCGATCGTCTCCATCTGCGGCTACATGCCGCCCGAAATCCGGCCACTGGGCACCGAACTGTACGTCGGTGGGCCGCCGACGGCCGTCAGCGTGAGCGAAGACTTCTCCTGGCCGGCCTTTTGGGACAACGCCGTCGATCTGGTCTCCCAGTTGGCCTCCATTTCGCAGCGCAAGGGCCTGACGTTGATCATCGAGACGCGCGCCAACGACATCTTCTCGTCCACCGACGCGCTGATGAACCTGATCCGTGAGGCAAGCGACCGGTTGGTGCTGCAAGGCGACGCGGCGCGTATGGGTCTCATTCTGGACGTGGCCCACATCAACGCCGGCAAGGAATACCTCGGCCTGGTGATCCCCAAGCTGGGCAAGCTGATCAAGCTGGTGCACCTGTCGGACAACGACGGTAGCCAGGCCTATCACCACGCGCCCGGCCGGGGAAACATCGACTTTGAGGCCGTGCTGCGCGCGCTCGTCCGGGTGGGTTACGACGATCACATCGTGGTCGACATCTCGGGCGTGCCCAACGTGGTCGAAGAGGCGGTCAACGCGCGCGAGTACTTCCAGTCGCTGCTCGACCGGTTATAGGGAATAATTCATGACCACTTTTGGACTAAGTCTGTCTTCGTTTATATACTTCAACTATCCGCTGGCCGAGGCCATCCGCCGCACGGCTGCCGCCGGCTACGACGGCATCGACATCTGGGGCGGCCGGCCGCACGCCTACCGGCACGACCTGACCGACAGCCAGATAGCGGACCTGCGGCGGCAAATGGAGGACGAGGGCCTGGCGCCGGTTTCCTTTATCCCGGCCCAATTCCGCTATCCGACCAGCCTGTGCAGCCCCAGCGACACGGTGCGCCTGGACAGCATCGACTACATCAAGGACGGCATCGAGACGGCGGCCGCCTTCGGCGCGCCGGTGGTCAGCGTTTGCCCGGGCCATACCCTGTATGGCCAGACAATCGAAGACGGGCTGGACCGCCTGCGTGACAGCCTGGTCACCCTGGCCGGTTTCGCCGCCGCTTTCGACATCTGCCTGGCCATCGAGCCGGCCGACCGTTACGAGACCGATCTGCTGCCGACCTGCCTGGCCGCCTTCCAGCTGGCTGAGGCGTTGGATTTGCCTAACCTGGGCGTCCTGCTCGACAGCGGCCACGCGCTGGTGGTCGGTGAGAACCTGGCCCAGACGCTGCCCGTCGTCGCTGAGCGGTTGTTTCACGTCCACGTGGACGACAACAACGGCCAACGGGACCAGCACCTGGTGCCCGGCGAAGGCATAGAGGATTTTCCCAGGTTGTTAAACACGCTGCGCCGCATCGGCTACGAGGGTTTCCTGGGCGCCGAGCTGGAGTGGAGTTACACCCTCGACCCAGACCCGCCGGCGCGGCTGACGGTGGAACGGATGAAGGCTTTTTTTGCACAGTAAGCAATGAAATTCATTTAATTAGACTTTGGAGGTCATTATGAAAATTGGTGCCGCAGCCCTGTATCCCATCACCCGCTATGGGTTCCCCTATAGCTTCGACGACTACCTCAAGGCTTTGGCAGAGATGCACTCGGCCGGTTTCGAGTATTGCGAGCTGGAGATTAACGTCGATAACGATATGGAGGAGTATCACCGGCGGGTCGACGAGATCAAGAAGCTGTTGTCCGACTACCAGATGAATATCTCGGCCATCATTGGCGTGGTTCACGGCGGATTCTCCACCAACCCATCCATCGCCGAGGAATACCAGGCCAAGTACCGGCGCCTGTGCCAGTTCGGCGCGGCCGTCGATTGCGAGATCATGTGCATCTGCGCCTATATGCCGCCCGAGATCGAGGGCATCGCCGGCACCGAGCCCTACTCCGGCGCGCCGCCGACCCAGGTGCGCGTGCCCAAAGGCTTCGACTGGAACCTCTTCTGGGACAACGCCGTGCTGCGCTTCGCCCAAATGGCCCGCACCTCGGCCGATTTCGGGCAAAAACTGATCATCGAGAACCGGGTGGGTGACTTTGTCAACACCAGTGACGGCGTGCTCAAACTGATCGAGGATGCCGGCGAGCCCAACGGCGGCGTCCTGCTCGACATCGCCCACACCCACGCCACCAAGGAGCACCTGGATCTGGTCATCCCCAAACTGCGCAACCGGTTGCTGTACGTGCACATGGCCGATAACGACGGCACCCAGCCCTTCCACAAGCCGGCCGGCCAGGGCAACATCGACTTCCTGAGCGTGTTCCGCAGCCTGAAATCGATCGGCTACGACAGCTACACCAACGTCGACTTTGGCGGGGTGGCGCCCGACCGCATCCTGGCCGAGGCCACCAAGGGCCGAAAGTTCTTCCAGGAGTGCCTGGACAAGATCGCCGCCGAGTGAGGGCACTTTTGTTATGAGCGGTGATTCGGCGGCCGAACTGCTGGCTGCGTTCACCACCGTCTTCTTCATCCTGGCCATCGGGTTCGGCGTCGAGCGGGTGCATCCCTTTGACCGCCAGACGCTGAACCAGTTGGCCACCCTGGTGGTGGACGTGCTGTTGCCCATCTTCCTGTTCTATGCCACCGCCACCAGCACCAGTCCAGCGGCGCTGGCGGCGGCGCCGCTTTTGGTGCTGCTCGGCTCACTGTTGACGTTGCTCGGCCTGCTGCTGGCGGTGATTTTGGGACCGTTGGCCCGGGTGGGGCCGCAACAGCAGCCGGCCTTTCGTTTCTCGGCCATGGTGGCCAATACCGCCTTCCTGGGCATTCCTATCGCTGTCGGCCTGTATGGCAGCGTGGGAGCCGTCTACGGTGTGCTGTACGACTTCGGTACCACGCTGGTTATCCTGACCGTCGGCATCTGGATTCTCAGCGGCGGCCGGTCCACTAATCTGGCCAACCTGGTGCGCAACCCGCTTATTCTGGCGGTAGTGGCCGGCCTGTTGTGGGCGCTGACCGGCTGGCAGTTTCCTGAATGGTTCGCCCGCCCGTGCGAGACGGTGGGCAACGCTACCCTGCCGCTGGCTTTGCTGTTGAGCGGCGCCCAACTGGGCAGCATCCGCTCGCGCTCCGGCTGGCAGTGGCGCCCGGTGGCTGCCCTGACCGCCATCCGGCTGTTAATCGTGCCGCTGATCGCCGTTGCCGGTCTGTCATTGCTGGCCCGCGACGAGGTCTTTAGCGGCGTGGTCCTGGTCCAGGCGGCCATGCCGGTCGGCCTGACGACGGCCATCATGGCCCGCAGTTACGGCGCCGATTCCGAGATTCCGGCCTCGGCGGTGCTCTGGTCGACGCTGGCGCTGGTGGTCACCCTGCCGGCGCTGGTTATCCTGTTTATGTGAGCCTGTGCGTTTTTTTGACGCGCGACAGAAAAGGAGATTTGCCCGTGTTTGAATCGTCGGTACACGTCTTATCCGCTGGCGATATGGATCTGATTCACGCCTCGGCGCTGGAGTTGTTGCGCGACCTGGGCGTGCGCGTCGACCACGAACGTATGCGCGACCTGCTGGCCGACTTCGGCTGTCACGTCGACGGCGATGTGGTGCGTTTTCCCGAAGCGGTCGTCGAGGGGGTGGTCGAGAAAATGCGCGACCCCAAGAACCTGGTCGACGGCTACGTGGGCACGCTGCCGATGCGCCGCGACCGCATCTCGCCCGATGCACGCCTGGTGCCGGTGGCCACCGCCCAGGCCACCCTGGCCCACGACCTGGAGACGGACAAGCTGCGGCCGGCCACCCAGGCCGACCTGGCCGACGCCTGCCGTGTGGTCGAGGCGCTGCCAGGGGCGCTGACCGGCCATCCAGTCTTCCTGCCCCAGGACTGCCCGGAGATGATCCGCGACCTGTACGCCCTCAAGGTGGTTGCCCAACATTACCCCTACTCAGATTTCGTCGAGGTCTACAGCCCCCAGGTGGCGCCCTACTTTTTGGAAATGGGGCGCGTCATCTGCGGCTCGGACGAGGCACTCAAAGAGAACCCGCCCTTTGCCTCGTGGGCATTCGCCACCCCGCCCTTCCAGTTCGGCCGTCACGGCTTCGAGATCGTGTTGATGCTCAAGGATTTCGGTCTCAAGCGCGGCTACGGCGTGGGCGGTGTCATGCCCATCCTGG
>CAZHBM010000053.1:0-14115 GCA_964529945.1 uncultured Anaerolineales bacterium
CCCCTAGTGCTCTGTCAAGACAATTCTGACAGATCACGAGGCATCGGTTACGGCAAAACGGATAGTTTCGAAATAAAACTGATTGGGTACCGGGTCGTAGACCGGGCTGCAGCAACACTTTTGTTGGACGAGAGGACACGTGCGATGGCTTGTGAAGAGCATTTTTTCAAACAACTACGCGAGCGGGGCCTGCGGCTGACACCACAGCGCGAGATGGTGCTGGCCGTGTTGCACGAGGTTGACGGCCTGGCCACGGTGGATGAGATTTACGAGCGGGTGCAGGCCATCAGTAGCTCGGTTGACATCAGCACCGTCTACCGTAATCTGGAATTGTTGCAGGAGTTTCACCTGGTGGCCTCGGTTGAAGCACCCGACAACCAACGGCGCTACGAGTTGGTCGGTGTCCACGGCGCTCACCTGCACTTAGTGTGCCGCAATTGCGGCCAGGTCATAGGCGTCGACCTGGAGAAGTTCGAGCCGTTTATGGTCTACCTGAAAGATCGCTACGGCTTCGAGATTGACCTGGAACATCTTTCGATTCCCGGTTTGTGCCGGGACTGTTCTGTCGCCCAGGCAGGCGCCGCAGCGGAAGGTTAGTTTGGGTAGGTGATGTTCTTGCCGGCTGTCACAGAGCGTTCGAAGAGACCTTGTGGGCGTGCGTCGGTGTTGTTGGTGGCGTCGGTGGCGTTACTGTTGGCCGGCTGCCGGACGCTGCCGCCAACCGCAACGGATACGACCAGCACGGCCACCCAGCCTGTGCCGGAAACCGCTGTGACCGCTGTGCCGCCGACGGAAACGGATACGCCGGCCGCGATCGCCACGCCCGTTTTTCACGCCGACCGCAGCCGGCCATATGTTGCCCTGACCTCCGACGCCTGCCAGGACGAAAGCCAACCGACCGGTTATGACAGCCGGATTGTGGACATCCTCACCGCCACCGATACGCCGGCGACCCTGTTTTTGGGTGGGCTGTGGGTACGCCACCACGCACAAGTAGCGGCCCAGCTGGGCGCTAACCCCCTGTTTGAGCTGGGTAACCACAGTTGGAGCCATCCAGATTTCACAACTATCGACGCGACCCGCACAGCAGGCGAGATAAGCCGCACCCAGTCGATTATCCAGCGGACGACCGGGCAAACGCCGGTCCTGTTTCGCTTTCCCTATGGACGCTACGACACACAGGCATTGGCATTGGTGTCCGATGCGGGGTTGACGGCGGTGCAATGGGACGTCGAATCGGGGGATCCGGATGCCGGTTTGTCGGTGGGTGATCTGATTGACGGGGTGGAGAATGAGACGCGTAACGGCTCGATCATCATTATGCACCTGAACGGCAATGGACAGCATACCGCCGAGGCGCTGGTGTACGTGATCCGCAACCTGCGACAGCGGGGGTTTCGATTTGTGACCATGTCGGAGTTGCTGGCTGAGCCGGCTGAGATAGAGCGACAGCCGATTCCATGAGTGGAATGCCGCCCAAACCAAGTTCCATACAGAAGGGCAAAACTGTCGCAATTGAACCAGATAAGGTATAATGTCGCCGCTGTTCAGGCGTTAAATGCCGGCCCGTATCTCGCGGCTGCCGGCCCATATGGAGACTACTGTGCCGATACCCGGCGGCGCAGAGTTTGATAATCCCCCCATAGGCCAAGGAGGCAACAAACGGCTATGCACTCACTTGTAGCAATCAAGCAAGTGCCGGACACGACCAACGTACGCATCAACCCGGAAACGGGCAACCTGGTGCGTGAAGGTGTTCCGGCCATCATCAATCCCTATGATGCACACGCCGTAGAAATGGCGGTGCGGCTCAAGGAGCGGTTCGGCGGCAAAGTAACCGTCATCTCTATGGGACCGCCCAAAGCTGTCGAGGCGATCCAGGAATGTATCGAGCAGGGCGCCGACCGAGGTATCCTGATCACGGATCGCAAGTTTGCGGCCGCCGACACGCTGGCCACGTCGTATGTGTTGGCCCGCACGATTGAGGCGATTCAGGAAGAAGAGCCAATTGACCTGTTCCTGTTCGGCATGCAGGCTATCGATGGCGATACAGCCCAGGTCGGACCGGGTGTGGCGACGCGGTTGGAAGTACCCTGCATCGGGTACGCCATCGAGGTCGAGTCCTTCGATCCCGAGAAGCGTGAAGCTGTGGTACACCGCCGGACAGAACGCGGAATCGAGGTGTTGAGGACTTCTCTGCCGGTATTGTTGACGGTGGAGAAGGAAATCTCTCCCATTGCGCGGGCACCGTTGGCCAACATTATCCGGGCCGCCGAATACGAAGTTGAGGTGTGGTCAAGCGAATCGCCGGTGACATTTGAACCGAGTCAGATCGGCATCAAGGGGTCGCCGACGATCGTGGGCAAAGCATACACCCCACCGCCGCCGGAACCCGGACCCAAGGTAGATGTGTCCGAAACCGGGCTGGCGCCAAGCGTGAGCCATGCGTTGCAGGAGATCGACAAATCCGGCGTGATTGAGTTCCTGGAACTGGATCTGGCCGGAGTCGCCCCGGGGAATGGAGAGTCGAAATGACCGAGACGACACCTCAAGAACAGCGAATCTGGGTTTTCATCGAACAAAACGACGGCAAAGCGCACCCTGTGGCGTGGGAACTGCTGGGCGCGGCCACCCAACTGGCCAAGGACCTGGAAGGTGGCGTCGTGGAAGGGGTGCTGTTGGGACACGAAGTGGACGATATTGCCCAAGAGGCGTTTCAGTATGGCGCCAAGCGGGTCTATCTGATCGACGATCCGGTCCTGGCGAATTATCGCAACTTGCCCTATGGCATCGGCATCAGCAACCTGGTGAAGAAATATGAGCCCAACATCCTGCTCATCGGTGCCTCCATTCCGGGGCGCGACCTGGGCAGCACGATCGCTACCCGGGTAGGTACCGGCCTTACGGCCGATTGCACCCAGTTGGCGATCGACGAAAAGCAGAAAATCCTGGCGGCCACCCGGCCTACCTTCGGCGGCAACTTGATGGCGACCATCCTGTGCCGTAAGCATCGCCCACAGATGGCGACCGTGCGGCCGCGTGTGCTGCCTATGCCCGAGCCGAACCCTGGTGCCGGTGGCGAGGTGATTCGCGAACCGCTGAATATGACTGAGGCGGACGTACCGGTCAAACTGGTGCGCCTGATTCCACAGGCTGAGGAACTGAATATCGAACACGCCGACGTGATCGTTGCCGGCGGTGCCGGTGTGGGCGGTGCCGATGGCTTCCAAATGCTGGATGAGCTGGCCAATTTGTTGGGAGGCATCGTCGGTGCTTCCCGCCCGGCAGTGGATGCCGGTTGGATCGGCTACGACCATCAAGTCGGCCAGACGGGCAAGACAGTGCGGCCGAAGCTGTATATTGCGGCCGGTATCTCCGGTGCGGTGCAGCACCGGGTGGGTATGTCCGGCTCTGACTATATCTTGGCCATTAACAGTGACCCGGATGCTCCTATCTTCCAGGTCGCCAACTTGGGTATCGTCGGCGATCTGTATGAAGTCATTCCCGAAATGATCGAACAAGTTAAGGCAGCCAAGGGACAGAAAGGAGCCACCGATGTCCAGTAAACTGACCTTTGACGCAATCGTTGTGGGCGCCGGGCCAGCAGGCACATCGGCGGCCATCGCTATGGTCCGTCAGGGCTTGAAGGTAATTTTGGTAGAGCGGGGACGCTTCCCGGGCTCCAAGAACTTCTTCGGCGGCGTACTTTACACGCATGCTCTGAAAGATGTGTTGCCCGACTATTGGGAGCGGCAGCCGGCCTTCGAACGACCCATTACCGAACAGGGCTACTGGATGCTGTCGCCGAACAGCGCTGTGCGCATCATGCACAAGAGCGAAGACTACAAGGAAGAGCCGGCCGGTGCCTACACTGCGCTGCGATCACACTTCGACGAATGGTTCGCGCGCCAGGCGGTGGATTTGGGCGTCTTGCTGGTGTGCAAGACCACTGTCGTCAATTTTCTAAAGGATCAAGCCGGCCGCGTGATCGGTGTTTCTACCGACCGGCCGGACGGTGACATCTACGCGCCGGTGGTGATCATTGCGGAAGGTGTCAACAATCTGCTGACCCAGAAGTTAGAGTTGATTGGGTCCGACCTGCCCGCAAGCTTTGTGGCTTTGTCGGCCAAGGAATATATCGGCCTGCCGAAAGAGGAAATCGAGAGACGGTTCGGACTTTCAGGCGACAAAGAAGGTGTTGCCATCGACGTGTTCGGCGATGCCACTGTGGGATTGCCGGGCACAGCTTTTCTTTACGTGGACAAGACCGGCGTCTCTATTGGTACCGGCATGCTGTTGGAAGAGTTCGTCTACCACAACTTGAGGCCGTATGAAGTGTTGGCGCGCTACAAGAATCACCCGGTGGTGAAACCGCTGTTGGAAGGGGGCGAGACGCTGGAGTATGGCGCGCACCTGATTCCAGAGACTGGTTACGACCGCATGCCCCAGTTGGTGACCGATGGGGTGATGGTAGCCGGCGACGCGGCCGGTATGGTCGACGCGTTGCACCGTGAGGGTACCAACCTGGCGATGACGGCCGGGCGGTTGGCCGGTGAGACGGCAGTTATGGCGCACAAGCAGAACGACTTTTCGGCTGACTTCTTGCGTCATTACCGCCGGGAATTGGATGATACCTTTGTTCTCAAGGACATGAAACAGTACCGCCGCATGACAGACTTCCTGGTCAGCAGCCCGCACTTCATGGGCACCTACATCGACTTTGTGAATGAAGCGGCATTGCGATACTTCACGGCCCATGGCATCGCCAAACGTGACATGGAGAAGGACATTGTCAATTCGTTGCGCAAACGGCGGTCCTTCCTGGGTATCGCTTCCGATATGCTGAAGCTCTTCCGTGGAATGAGAGGTTAGAAATGCCAAAGAAGCACATCGAGCTCGATCCTGAAATCCTAGCGACCCTGCCCCGGACCAACATCGACGACCTGGTGCTGACGCTAAAGTATTATGTGGATGAAGACTACGGCCACATCACCATCAAGGATACCAGAGTCTGCGAAGGATGCGAACATAAACCCTGTCTCAACTTCTGCCCGGCACACGTGTTCACGAAAGACCGGCAAGGCAAAATTTTGGTTGGTTATCAAGCCTGTGTGGAGTGCGGGAGCTGCCGTGTTGGCTGCCCGTACCTTAACGTCGAGTGGAACCTGCCGCGAGGTGGGTACGGCGTGGCCTACAAGTTTGGCTAAAGGCTGCGCCTGCTTGAGGAGCGATGATGCCAGACAATACCTTGGAAGGAGACAATCATGCACGAAGAAGCCATTGAAAAGCTTGACAGTGCGGCACTTGTGCTTATCAAAGCGCTGGACCAATACGGAGCTGAGATGCAACGCTATCTCAATCCGACCCAATTGAAGGCGTTGCGCGCAGATGTGGTCAGCTTGCGGCGCGGTCTGTTGGGGGTGGAGATGGGGGTGCTGTATCAGAACTGGGAACCGCCAGCCGAAATATTGGATACTGTGGTGTGTGCCACGTGTGATGAGCCGTTGCCGGTCAATGAAGCAGCCGCCAAAGTGGCCGACTTGCTGAAGCAAGGGGATCAATAGGCGGTTCGCATCGATGACCGCTTGAAACGGCTCGATGGGACAACCGAGAAAACAGCAGCGTGGCGACTGCCGGTCTGTTAGATTGGCCGGTGTTACAACTTGAGATGTAGCTGACCGACTACTCCGTCCGGTCTCTAGCCGGGCGGGGTAGGCGGTCGGTTTGTCTTATAACCGCCCCTTGAATCGGCCAGGGCGGCCGGTCGGCGGGTGGCGAAGGAGCGTGCCGGCCAGGTGGCCGGTGGCACATTGGAAAGGAGGTTTGGCCTAGAAAATGGTAACCG
The DNA here is from genome assembly GCA_964529945.1 of uncultured Anaerolineales bacterium. Taxonomy (GTDB): domain Bacteria; phylum Chloroflexota; class Anaerolineae; order 4572-78; family NAK82; genus CAZHBM01. The sequence goes on from CAZHBM010000053.1 coordinate 5,846, forward strand.
GTAACCTGGATAGGAGCAAGACACTGACGGTAGGCGCGGACGGTGCGTGGCAAATCGGACTGCAAATGCCGTTGCAGGCCATGTACGACTGGCCGGCGTGTCCGGCTGTTTTTCGCTGGAGTCTTAGTGGTGCGGTGACCTGGCAAATGCGCAACGAGACGACAGTTGATAGGGCACTCAAGTCAAGCCTGGTGGCGCCTCAGTTTGTGGCCGCGCTGCAGGCATTGGATGCGGTGGTGGCGGCAGAGAGCCAGACCGTGCCAGTTGACGGATATTCGTGTGCCGGCGGCGGCCTCGGTGACAATGCAGAGGTGCTACAGGTGCGACCGTTGAGTGACCGGCGTCGTTGCGGTTGGGCGGCGGTTGGACGAACCCCGGCGGACCGGCCGATTGTGGCCGCCGTGGCGGTGGTCGAGACGGAGGCCGGAAAGGTGAGCGGCGCCCGGCTGGCGTTGACCGGCGTTTGGCAGCAGTCGTTGGGAATGGCGGAGGCCGCTCAACGGCTGGTGGGTACGTCGCTGGACGAGAAGACCATCGAACAGGTGGCCGCAGCAGTGGGCGAGGAGGTGTCGCCCGGCAGCAACTACCTGGCAAGCGATACCTATCGGCGGGCGATGGCTGTTGTTCTCACCCGACGCGCTTTGGCCGACTGCCAAAAAGGAGGGGATCGCTGATGGCGAACGACAACGTACAGATTACTCTGATCGTCAATGGGGAGCCGCGATCCGCTTCTGTAACCCGGGGCGAAACCCTGTTGCAGACCTTGCGCGAATTGGGCTACGTCAGCGTCAAGAGCGGCTGTGCCACCGGCGACTGTGGCAGTTGTACTGTCCTGGTAGACGGCGAACCGGTACGCAGTTGTATGCTGCCTTCAGTGAACTGCGATGGGCGCGGCGTGGAGACGGTGGAAGGATTGAGCGGTCGCGGCGAAATGCACCCGTTGCAGACGGCTTTTATGGAGACGGGAGCCATCCAATGTGGCTTCTGCACCCCGGCGCAGGTGCTGGTGGCCAAAGCTCTTTTGGACCGCAATCCAGAGCCATCGGAAGATCAAATCCGTGATGCATTGGCTGGCGTGTTGTGTCGTTGTACCGGCTATGTGCGGATCGTAGAGGCCGTGCAACGGGCAGCGGCCATGATGCGCGGCGAAGCGGTGCCGGCGCTGAACGTCGAACGTCGAATCCAGACCGGCGATGGGTCGGAAGTCGACCTGCCAGAGGGGTATTACCGTCGCAGCGGTGGGCGCGAACCTTTGCCGCCCACGGTAGTGACGCCGGTCTATATGCCGGAGACGAAAACGGTCGGTGCGCCGCAAATCAAGGTGGACGCCGAGAAGCTGATCAAGGGACGGGCGGTCTTTACCGACGACATCAAACTGGACGGCATGTTGTATGGGGCGTTGCTGACCAGCCCGCACGCCCACGCCCGCATCAAACGTATCGATACCAGCCAGGCGCAGGCGTTGCCGGGCGTTCACGCCGTGCTGACGCACGAGAACGTCCCACGCATCAAATATGCCAGCGGCGGCCAGAGTTACCCCAACCTCCCGCCGCATGACCAGGTGTGTCTTGACAATGTGGTACGCCACGTGGGCGACCGGGTGGCAGTGGTAGCGGCCGAGACGCCCGAACTGGCCCTCAAAGCATTGCGCTTGATCGACGTCGAATACGAACCGCTGCCGGCGGTGCTCGACCCCGAGGAAGCTATGCGCGACGGTGCACCGATGGTCCACGGCGAGGCGGATACCGGTGGCATCTACGATGCCAAACACAATATTGTGCACCACATCGAGGCCGAGGTGGGCGATGTGGACAAAGCGATGGCCGAGGCCGAACACGTCTTTGCGGGCGAATACCGCACGCCCAAACAACAGCATGCCCATATCGAGCCGCACGTCTGTATTACCTATTGGGATGAGGACGACCGGTTGGTGATCCGCACCAGTACCCAGGTTCCGTTCCACATCCGGCGCATGGTGTCGCCGCTGATCGGCCTGCCGGTCAAGCGCATCCGCGTGATCAAGCCGCGCATCGGCGGCGGCTTCGGCAACAAACAAGAAATGGTGCTCGAAGACCTGTGTGCCCACCTGACGATGGTCACCGGGCGGCCGGTGCGCATGGAATACAGCCGGCGCCAGGAGTTCACCAGTTCGCGCAGCCGGCACCCGCAGATCATCCGTTACCGGATTGGGGTGACCGATGGCAAAATGGTGGCTGCCGAGCTACGCCTGATCGGTGATACGGGCGCCTATGGTTCCCACGCTCTGACGGTGCAGATGGTGGGCGGCTTCAAGGGATTGACGCTCTACAATCCGCCCAACGCCCGTTTCCTTTGTGATGCAGTCTACACTAATAAGCCGCCTACCGGCGCCTACCGCGGCTACGGAGCTATGCAATGCCAGTTTGGCGTTGAGGTGCTCATGGAAGAAATCGCCGCCGAGCTGGGGCTGGACGTCGTGGAATTCAAACGCGCCAACTGGCTCAAGTTGGGCGAAACGATGCACCTGGCACGCCAACTGGGCGAAGGGCGCGAAGGATTCGACCAGATGCTACAATCTAGCGGCCTGGACGCCTGCGTTGAGGTGGGTTTGAAGGCTACCGACTTCTACGCCAAGCGGAAGACCAACCGTGAACAGGGCGATGCCCGGCTGCGCAAAGGTATCGGCATGTCGGTGATGATGCACGGCAGCGGCATTGCCGGCCTGGACATGGCAGCCGCCACGCTGAAGATGAACGATGACGGCTCGTTCAACCTGCTCATTGGCGCCACCGACCTGGGCACAGGTTCGGACACCATCCTGGCGCAGATGGCGGCTGAAGTGCTGGGGATCCCGGTGGATGACCTGATCGTCTACTCGTCGGATACCGATTTCACTCCCTTTGACAAAGGCGCCTATGCCAGCAGCACGACGTACATCAGCGGCGGGGCGGTGGTCAAAGCCGCCGAGGAAATAAAACGCCAGGTACAGGAGCACGCGGCACTGATTCTGGGTTACGAGCGACCGGAAGAGCTGGCCCTGCGCGACCGCCAGGCGTGGACGCCTGACGGTCGGTCGGTGACGCTGGAAGAGGTGGCCCTGAGCAGCCTGCACCAGGACAACCAGCACCAGATAATGGCCACTGCATCTCACTTGAGCTACGTCAGCCCGCCGCCGATGGCGGCCCAGTTTGCCGAGGTGATGGTTGACACGGAGACCGGCCAGATACTCGTCGAGCGGCTGCTAATGGTGGCCGATTGTGGGCGGGTGATCAACCCGGTGACGGCTGCCGGCCAGATCGAGGGTGGCCTGGCCCAGGCGTTGGGTTTTGCCCATTGTGAAGACATGCTCTTTGATGAAGACGGACAGCTGCTGAACGCTCGGCTGGGCCCGTATCGCATCTACACGGCCGACGAAATGCCGGCGGTGGACGTGATCTTTGTCGAGACCAACGAGCCTACCGGTCCCTTCGGTGCCAAGTCGGTATCGGAGCTGTCAATGGATGGTGTGGCGCCGGCGCTGGCCAGCGCCATCCACGACGCCACCGGCGTCTGGATGCGCGAGTTGCCTTACACGCCGGAGGTGGTCTGGCGGGCGTTGCAGCAAGGGTAACCAGCGCAAACACCAATCACCATAGCTGGCAATCGGCCGGAAATAATAATAAAAAACTTCCGAAGGCAGAAACCCACCTTCGGAAGTTTCTTGTTGCCCAAATCTCAAGAGAGTGGGCGGGCAGATTCAGTCGGCCGGCTGCAGCTTGCACTGACGCCGTTTGAGACACAACTTGGTGATTTCGGCGGCTATGGATGCCAGCGTAGCCAAAGGCAAAATGGGCAGCCATTCGTGCAGAGGCAGCGACACCGTGCTGAAGAAGGGCTGCAGGAAGGGCACGTAGACGATGACCATCAACAGCACAAACGACGTCGCGACGGCCAGCAGCATCCACTTGTTGGAGAAGAAACCGATCGCCCAGGCCGAGTAATATTCCGAGCGGGCGGTAAAGGCCCGCAGCAGCTCCGACAATACCAAGGTGACGAAGGCCATCGTCTGGGCGGTCTCGATGTGGCCCGGAAAACGGCGCAGCCCGTAGATGAAAGCAGCCAGTACAGCCGCGGTCATCACGACACTCTGTACGCCGATGCCGATAAGCATCTCCCGGTCGATGACCGGCTCCTTGGCCGGTCGCGGCGGGTGCTCCATGATGTCGGGATCACCTTTTTCCAGTCCCAGTGCCAGGGCCGGCGCGCCGTCAGTGACCAGGTTGAGGATCAGAAGCTGGATAGGGCGCAATGGAATGGGCAGTCCGGCGACCATTGCCAGGAAGATAACCAGAATCTCGCCGATGTTGCACGAAATAAGATAGAAGACGAACTTGCGGATATTGGAGTAAATCACCCGGCCCTCTTCGATGGCCGAGACGATGCTGGCGTAGTTGTCGTCGGTCAGCACCATGTCAGCCGTCTCCTTGGTGACGTCAGTGCCGGTGATGCCCATCGCAATGCCGATATTGGCCCGCTTCAGGGCCGGCGCGTCGTTGACGCCATCACCGGTCATCGCTACCACGTGGCCTCGTTCCTTGAGGGCGTCGACGATGCGCACTTTGTGTTCCGGCGCCACGCGGGCATAGACGGAGACATCTTCCACCATATTGACCAGCTCCTCGTCGGAGATGTGATCGAGCTCGGCTCCGGCCAGGGCGCGGCCGCCCTCACGCAACAACCCGATTTGACGGGCGATGGCCACGGCGGTCTCCTTGTAGTCGCCGGTGACCATAATGCTCTTCAGTCCGGCACGACGGGCGGTACGAATCGCCTGTTCGATTTCCGGTCGCGGCGGGTCGATCATACCCATCAACCCGACGAAGATCAAGTTCTGTTCGACGCTGCCGGCATCGGCCGTTTCGGGGATGTCTGGCAGAGGCCGATAAGCGAAACCCAGCACGCGCAACGCCTGGCGGGCCATATCCTTGTTGGCGTCCAGTACCCGCCGGCGGTCCTCTTCGGTTAGAGGTTGTGCCTGACCATCCTTCACGATGCGATCACACAGGGTCAGGATAATATCGGGTGCACCTTTGACGATGGCCATTGCCGGTGCCTGATCGAGGCCCAAAGCCGAACCGTGGCCGTTGCCGGTTAACCGGTGCAGGGCATCGTCGGCGGTCAGGCTGTGGATGGTGGTCATACGCTTGCGCTCGGAGTCAAACGGTATCTCCTGCACGCGGGGCACGTACTGCTCCACGTCGTCGCGCCACAAACCGGCTTTGGCGGCGGCAACGACCAGCGATCCCTCGGTCGGGTCGCCTGTCATTCGCCAGCCCTCGTCGTTATCGGTTTCCTTTTCGTGCCGATTGAGACTGGCATCGGTGCACAACAACGCGCTGTGTAACAGCAGCGAACCAACGGGATCGGCCAGCGGTGAGTAGTCCCTGCCATTGCTGGAGAATTTCCCTTCCGGTTGGTATCCCTGGCCGGAGACCTGGAAAGTCGTGGCATCGGTCCAGCCCTCCACAACCATCATCTCGTTTTGGGTCAGGGTGCCTGTCTTATCGGAGCAAATCACGGTGGCCGACCCGAGCGTCTCGACGGCCGGCAACTTGCGGATCAGCGCGTGGCGGCGGATCATACGCTGCATGCCCAACGCCAGACAGACAGTCACCACAGCCGGCAACCCCTCGGGCACGGCGGCGATGGCCAGACTGACGGCCGTCATAAATAGTTCGACGATGACCGTCTCGTTGGTCGGCGTGAAGTAGACGTCGAAACCTTGCTGGAACAGAATGCCCAGGTGGGTGTCCCGCAACAGGCCGTAAATGAAGATAAGGCCACAGATAGCCAGTGAGGCAATGCCCAACCATTTGCCCAACTGGTCCAGCTTTTGCTGCAAAGGAGTCGGCTCTTCTTCGTAAGACTGCAGCATCTCGGCGATGCGGCCGATTTCGGTCTGCATGCCGGTGTGGGTGACCAGGCCTTTCCCGCGTCCATAGGTGACCAGCGTGCTCATGTAAGCTGAGTTCCTGCGGTCGCCCAGGGAAGCATCTTCATTTAGTACGATGTTAGCGCGCTTCTCCACCGGCACGGACTCGCCAGTCAAAGAGGCTTCGTCTACCTTGAGGTTGATAGCTTCAACCAGCCGCAGATCGGCCGGCACGTAATTGCCGGCTTCCAGTAGCACGATGTCGCCCGGGACCAGCTCGGGTGAGGGTATCGATTTCTGTACGCTGTCGCGAATGACAGTGGCCGAAGGGGCGGCCATTTTTTTTAGGGCGGCCAAGGCCTGCTCAGCCTTGGTTTCTTGAACGACGCCCAGGATGGCATTTAGGACCACGATAGCCATAATGGCGCTGGCGTCGATGACTTCGCCCAACACCAAAGAAATGATCGCCGCACCGATAAGCACCAAGATGAGGAAACTGTTGAACTGGGCCAGCACCAGTTGCAGCAGGCTGGTCCGTTTCCGCTCCGTTAGCTCATTGGGACCATATGTGTCGAGTCGACGTTGGACCTCGGAACTGCTCAGGCCCTGTTTAAGGTCTGTGTTCAGCGCTCGGGTCGCTTCTTCGACGGCGACCGCAAAAAGGTTGTCAGAATTCATACGCCAGCCTTTCTAAGGGTTTAAGTGGCCGGTGGCAAAGACTTCGGCGACGGGCACGGACGGTTGCTATGTAGCGGGCAGACTCTTGTCCGGGGCACGCCTGTGACCTAATTCAAAAGCCAATGCCCCGGCTGTAGAGCAACCAGATACCAGCAACGTATAGGACCACAATCATCAGGTCGATTTGCAGGCTGAACGTCCAGCGCTCGACCCGGGCCAAATTGCCGATCAGGCCAATTCCCGTCAGCAATACGGCGGTGACGGCCGCCAGGGCCAGGGCGGGATCGATCGTTGCCAGGAAGGGACCTTGGACGTAAAAGAGGTCGGCCACGGACAGGGTGAAAACGTTAAAGATGTTGCTGCCAAACAGGTTGCCGACGGCCATGTCGTAGGCTCCGATGCGGACAGCGGCAACGGTGGTGACTGCTTCGGGCAGGGAGGTGACCATCGCGACCAGGGTCGTGCCGACAAAACCTGTGCCCAGGCCGGTTATTTCGGCGATACCGGAGGCACTGTGGACCAACCAGGGAGTCACAAAAACCAATACCAGGGCGGCGCCGCCGAACCCTATCAGGGCGACCCACAATTTTGGGAAGCCGGGTGGCAGTTCGGGGCGCTTTTCGGGCAAAGGAGCACCGGCGGTATTGGCCGCCTGGATGACGCGCACACCGAAAAAGTACATAACCATCAGCAGCAGGCCGTCCAAGCCGACCCAGCCAATGCGAATCCCAATCCTGGCCAACAAGAAGAAGGCGGCCAGCGCCGTCAGGAAGATGGCCAGGGCAGCGCTCAGTGCGTGGCTGATGGCCACGTGAGGCAGCAGACGTACTCGGCGGATGCCCATATCCAGAATAGCAAGCATCAACATGTTGAACATGCTGCTGCCGAAGATGGCACCGGCGGCCAGGTTAGGCACGCCCTGATTAATCGAGCTGAGGGTGGTGAGCAACTCCGGCAGTGAGGTGGCGGTGGCCAGCAGAAGGGTGCCGATGAACATGCCGCCCAAGGCTGTCCGTTGGGCGATGACGTCGCCATATTCGGCTAGTTTGATGGCCGCCAGGACGGTCAGGACGGCACTGATCCCAAATTGAATCCAGATCATGCGCCGTTTCTTTCGTCGGAAGGCGGCTGCCAACGCAATCCTTTTGCGGTGGACAACGGCCAGGCGGCGAAAATGCCGGTATTAGGTTGATCCAGATCGCCGACAACATCTTCGGCGGCTGACAGGCAGGCATCGACCACCGTTTCGTCGCGAACGGCGGCTAATAGTGTGTAGTGACCCTTTTCAATGGTACCGTGAGCTGCCTGAGGTAGGCTGAACCAATAGCGTACTCCCAATGGCCGGCTTCGGCGGCGGAAGAATCCGGTTGTCTCCACAATGGTGACACCGGTCACGCCCTTTTCACTCCACGCGTCCAACACGGCATCTAATTGGTTGGGGTCGTTGAGCACAAACATAACCATATACATGCCAACTGGCTCCTGTGTCGCGTCAGGCAAACGTTTCGGGGCATACAGATCAGATTTTAGCATCTCCATCGCTACAGGTCAAAATTCTGGTGCAGGTGGGGGGCGTCCCACTTTCTTGGTGGAAAACCACGTGCGCCGGTGGCCGATTCAATCTTTTCCTAATTTTTGTGGGTGGAAAGTTTTCCACCCACAAAAATTAGGAAGAATACCTGGTTCCGCGCGCCTCTCAAAA